>JAYRLO010000222.1:0-5154 GCA_041905215.1 Aeromonadaceae bacterium | reverse complement strand
AACCTTCAACCAAATCCTGCTGACACTGACGCTGGCGGTGGCCGGCATCGGTGCCATCAGTCTGCTGGTCTCCGGCATCATGATGATGAATCTGGCTCTGGTCAGCACCCATCAGCGCACCGGCGAGATTGGTCTGCTCAAGGCACTCGGCGCCGATAGGCGCCTGATCCAGCAGTTGTTTCTAAGCGAGGCGCTGCTGCTGGCCAGCACAGGTGCCCTGTGTGGCACTCTGTTCGGGTTTCTGGCCGTGCAGGTTGCCGCCGCGCTATGGCCCAACTTTCCCATCCAGATCCCGTTATGGGCGGTCCTAGCCGCCATTGTCGCGGCATTGGGAACCGGATTGCTATTCTGCTGGCTGCCGGCAAGGCAGGCGGCGGCTAAAAATGCGGTGGCAAGCCTGCGTGGAGGTCAGCTATGAGAGTGGCCGATCTGCTGCACTGGCTCTGGTGTGCCCTGCTGGCGGGGCGCACCCGCAGTCTGCTCTCGGCACTGGGGATTGCCATCGGCATCGCCTCGGTCACGATCCTGACCGGCATTGGCGAGGGGCTGCGGCTCTACCTGCTCGATAGTTTCTCGCAGTTTGGTTCGCGTCTCATCGCCGTCACCCCAGGCAAGACGGAGACGGGTGGTGGCCCCCCCGGCATCCTGGCCAGCAGTCGCCCTCTGCTCCTGGTCGATGCCGACACTCTGCGTCGCCTGCCCGGCATCGAGGCCGCCATCCCGGTGATCCAGGGCCAGGGCGAGATCCGCACCGCTGGCCTGACGCGCAACACCGCCATCCTCGGCACCAACCACCAGGCGGCCCAAGGGTGGCGTTTTCGGCTGGCGCAAGGGCGCTTTCTTCCAGACGATGACAGCGCCATGCCGCGGGCTTATGCGGTGCTGGGCGCCACAGTCGCTCGCGAGCTCTTCCCGCAGGGCGATGCTCCGGGGGCACTGATCCGTGTCGGCGACCGCCGTTTTCGCGTCACCGGAGTCATGGAGCCGAAGGGACAGTTTCTCGGTTTTGATCTGGATGACATGGTCTATATTCCGACCAGCCACGCCCAGGCGCTATTCAACCAGGAGGGGCTGCAGGAGATCGATCTGGTCTACAGCGCCCAGTACGATGAGCCTGCCATCAGTCGCGCCATCAAGCGTCAGCTCATCGCTCGCCATGGGAGCGAAGATTTTACCCTCTACTCCCAGCAGGACATGCTGGCGAGCCTCGACAAGATCTTGACCATCGTCAAGGCGGCCATCGGTGGCCTCGGCATCGTCTCACTGCTGATCGGCGCCGTAGGGATCTTCAGCATCATGAGCATTGCCCAGCAGGAGCGGATCCCGGAGATTGGCCTGCTGCAAGCCCTTGGCTGTCGCCGCCAGCAGATCCTGCTGCTGTTTCTCGGCGAGGCGATGGCACTGGCGCTGCTCGGTGGCAGCATGGGAGTCACACTGCTGCTCGCCATCCGCCAACTGCTGGCCGTGGTGCTGCCGAGCCTGCCACTGACCGTGCACCCTATGTACCTGCTACTAGCCCTGCTCTGCTCCGCGCTGGTTGGACTGGCCGCTGGCGTGGCCCCGGCGCTGCGCGCCATGCATCAGGATCCGGTAGTCGCCCTGCATGGCGAATAAACATGGCGTTGATTGACAGGCCTCGATGGTTGGATTTACGGCCTGTCACATAAACTTCATAGTCGCCGGGTAGGCTCAAGGAGATCCAACCGACAGTGCATCAGGAGATCTCATCCATGGCCTCGACCCACACCCCATCACGAACTCAGTTGCTTCCCTGGTTGATGCTGGCTCTTGGCATCGCCCTGTTGCTCCCGGCAACGTCAGCCCCCTCCGATATCAGCCGTCCGCTGCAAGTTGGCGCTCAGGCCCTGCTGACACTCGGCAGCGCATCACCGATGCTGTTTGACATGCAGGCACCCGGTTGCCGACTCAACAACGTCTGTGATGGCCGTCTTCTTTAGACTGGCAAACTCGCTGGCGTTGCGGTCGCTTGCTGTTCGGCCTGTGTCGGTGAGCCGCTCAACAGCTCCACCGGATAACCGCCATCGAGCAACTCCTGCACAAAGGGAGATGGCCGCTGTTCATCGGCCAGCAAAAACACCCGCTGACGAGCTCGGGTCAGAGCCACATAGAAGAGCCGCCGCTCCTCGGCATGGGGAAACGCCTCGATGGCGGGAAGTAAGGCATCAATGAGTGGGTGCGTCTCTTTTTGCGAAGGCAGGCCAAAGCGTCCCTGACTCTGCCCGCAGAGGATCACCTGCTCCGCCTCCTTGCCCTTGGCCGCATGGATAGTCATTGCTTCAATGACCAATTGCGGAAACTGCTGTCGCCAGCGGGCAATTAGACTCTCGTCGGGTAGGCTGAACCGAAAACGGGCCAGCAGATAGACGGGGCTCGGCTCGGGGGCCGAATGTTCACGCGCCAATCGACCCAATAGCCCCTGGATCAGTTCCGGCTCCGTCGACTTGCCCCCCTGACCCCGATGCCATAACAAGGCGACTCGCGGCGTCTCAACCGTCACCCGCGCCGCCAATGTTTTCGGTAGTTGGGCCGGGTTGGCCTGCACAAAGCGATTGGCCACCTCGCCGATGGCGCTGTTGAAGCGGAAGGTGGTATCGAGCACCCGCTGCACGGTCGGGCCAAAATAATCCGCAAACCGGGTAGTCAGGCTCAGATCGGCACCGGTGAAACGATAGATCGCCTGCCAGTCATCGCCGACACAAAACAGCGATGCATCCGACCCCCGCTCCCGCAACAGACGGATTAATCGGGCTCTGGGCTCCGAGATATCCTGGAACTCATCGACCAGAATGAAGCGCCAGCGCGGCACGAAGCGTCCCTTGGTGACATAGTCGATGGCGCGATTGATCAGATCGTCAAAATCCAGCGCCTGCTCTGCCGCAAGCTGCGCCTGATAGGCGTTCATCAACGGCTTCAACAGGGCCAGTGCCGCCTTGGCCCGCCGGGGATCCGCCGACTGGGCGATTTGCTGCTTGAGCCGCTCGCGATCAAAACAGCCCGCCTTGTAGTGGCCCAGCATCTCATTGAGCTGCCCGGCTAGTTCAGCGAGCCGTCCCCACTCGCGCAGCGTGGCCAGCACAGCCTCCTCCGGCAGTGGTTGCCACGTGACGCCCAGCTCAGCGAGCCCCTTGGCCAACGCCGGCTCGAGGCGACGGCCCGCCCACTGCCAGTAGAAGGTATCCAGCAGCGGCACCGATGCAGCCGCCTGACGCAGCGACTCGGCGGCCTGCTGATAGCCGGTAGGCTCATGCCACGCCACGGTCTTGCCTTTGCGATCCCGCACCAGGTGACGGATCCAGACCCCGGCGTCGGGCAGATAGAACTGGGGAACCACCTCGGCAAACGAGGGTGCAGGCTTGGCATGGGGCCATGGTGGCTGGTAGCTATATTCGATGCCCTGACGAAACAACCAGTTTGCGATCTCGACCTCGGCCAGACTGACCATCTTCTCGCCCTTGAGGCTTTGCAGATCCTCAGCCTCCAGCTTGCCCAGATACTCGGCGCGACTGGCAAATTCCATGGGATCGGTACGCGGATAGAGATAGCGGCGCAGATAATCGAGGACCGACGTGCGGTAATTCGGATCTTCCAGTGTGTGGTCGAAGGCCTCGATGATCACGGCCCGCCTCTTTGAGACATCCTCGGCCAACACGGAAATTCGCGGCTTGCGCCCTTCGACTGCCTCAATGATCTGCAGCCCGAGGGCATGAAAGGTGGTCGCACACAGCCGCTCATTGGCCGACGACTCAGGCAACCGCTGGGCCACCCGGGTCGCCATCTCGTCGGCCGCCTGTTTGCCAAAGGCCAGCAACAGTATCTCTGCCGGAGTGGCAAGATTAGCCTCCAGCAGATAGGCCGCCCGCCCGACCAGGACGCTGGTCTTGCCGCTGCCAGCGCCGGCCAGCACCAGATTAGCCGCCTCATCGATCACACAGGCCTGCCGCTGACTCGGTGTCAGCGGATGACTCTCCAGGGTATCGAACAGTGAAGCGTGACGACGCAGCACCTGACGGCTATGACGTTGTTGCAGACGCGGCAACGCGGCAGGATCTTGAAGCTCCCGCAACCAGTGCAAGGCTTGCTGCGCCTCAGGCTCGAGTGGATGATGCTCGAGAGCCTGATAGCGAGCCAACAATTGAGTCCCACGCTCCAACAACTCGGGCCATTGAGCGGAGCGCAGAAAACGACCCTGGATGAGCTGGCGTAACGGGCGGCAATCCTGAATCAACTCACGACCATGCACCGCCAGCCATAACTGCAGACAACGGCGATGAATACGCCACGCCTGCCAAGGCCACAACCAGCGCAACTCGAGTTCAGCCTGAGCACCAGACAACGTGAGTGAGCACCAGTGCAGTGTTGGTGGAGCCATCTGCAGCCAGCTTTGGTGTTGCGGCCCACGCTGCAACTCGGTTTCGGACGCCGCCCAGTAGATAGCCTCGGGATCCCAACCCACCCAGAGTCCAGATGGCCATAAACGGAGTCTATTCACTACACCTTTCCTCGTATCACCAGGAATCAATCCGATGCCAGCATAAACCAGCATAAAAAAGCCGCCTCGAGGCGTAATGCTTGACAGTTAAGAGGTTCGGGAGAGACAACCTCTCTCGCCAACTCGCCGTAGACCCATCCCTGGGGGCTCGATGGTGGCATCCCTGCCACCAACGGTTGGCTCAAAAGGCTATCTCTCCTTCGCTAATTGACTAGCATTGCGCCGCGAGGCGGCTCATGAGTAGAGATATGCGGCTCAGGCCGGCTGAACCATGCCGTTGGCTCGCTCCAGAGCCTCTTCCAACGATGGAGTGAACTCCAACTGGCCGGGAATGGGTTGAAAATTGGCGCGCGCCAAGGTCTTCAACGGCTGGAATTGCACCTCGGCAACCAGCATGGGGATCCCCGCTCGCTGCAGATCCTCACAAAAATGCTGGAACCCGCTCAGACCACCGGCATCGAGGATGGAAACGCCATCGAGCATCAGTACCAACCCCTGCTTACCCTGGCAGCGACTCATCAACTCGGCAAAGACGTGATCGGCGGCGGCAAAGAACAGCGGGCCTGTCACCTTATAGGCGACCCAGCCTTCTGGCACCTGATGCATCCAACGTTTATGCACCGACAGATCGGAGAGCAGTGTCA
>JAYRLO010000221.1:0-5166 GCA_041905215.1 Aeromonadaceae bacterium | reverse complement strand
GCCGAGGAGCACCTCAAGGGCATGGTGATCCCGGGCACCCTGTTTGAAGAGTTTGGTTTCAATTACATAGGCCCGATCGATGGTCACGATGTCAACGCCCTCATCAGCACGCTGCGCAACATGCGTCAGCTCAAAGGGCCGCAACTACTCCATGTGATGACCAAGAAGGGCAAAGGCTATGAGCCGGCGGAGAAAGACCCGATTGGTTATCACGGCGTCCCCAAGTTCAATCCGGAAGAGGATTGCCTGCCCAAGAGTGCGAGCAGCAAACCCGGCTTCTCGACCATCTTCGGCCAATGGCTGTGCGACATGGCGGCTCGCGACGAGAAACTGGTCGGTATCACGCCAGCCATGCGGGAGGGATCCGGCATGGTCGAATTCTCCCAGCTCTATCCGCAGCGTTACTTTGATGTCGCCATCGCCGAACAGCATGCCGTGACTCTGGCCGCGGGGATGGCTATCGGTGGGCTCAAACCTGTGGTGGCCATCTACTCGAGCTTCTTGCAACGTGCCTATGATCAGCTGATCCATGATGTGGCACTGCAGAATTTACCCGTGCTGTTCGCCATCGACCGGGCCGGGATCGTCGGTGCCGATGGGCCAACCCACCAGGGGGCCTTCGATATCAGCTTCCTGCGCGCCATTCCCAACATGACCATCATGACTCCATCCGACGAGGATGAGTGCCGCAAGATGCTCTACACCGGTTACCAACTGGGAACGCCAGCCACGGTGCGTTATCCACGTGGCATCGGCTCGGGTATAGAGCCGGAACTCACCATGCAATCGCTGGAAATTGGCAAGGGACGGGTCATCCGCTCAGGCAAATCAGTCGCCATTCTGGCCTTTGGTACCCTGCTACAACAGGCCAAGCCCGCCGCCGAACGGCTGGAAGCCACGCTCGTCGACATGCGGTTTGTCAAACCCCTCAATGAGGCCTTGCTCAGCGAACTCGCCGCCAACCATGACTATCTGGTGACCCTGGAAGATGGCTCCCTGATGGGTGGCGCAGGGTCAGCGGTTAATGAAGCATTGCAGCGCTTGCGACTGTATAAGCCTGTGTTGAATCTGGGGCTGCCGGATCGCTTCATCGAGCAGGGCACTCAGGAGGAGATCTACAGCCTGCTGGGTCTCGACAGCACAGGGATCGAGTTGAGCATCCGCAACTTTATGGCACCAAACAACGCTTGAATGCAGACCGCAGGGAGAGCCATTCTCCCTGAAAAAGGAAGCCAAACGATCGCTCGAACCCCAGAAATAAAAAAACCCGACCAGTGTCGGGTTTTTTTCAATGCGGGGTGAAATTACTTCACTGCATCCTTCAGAGCCTTGCCAGCAACGAATGCCGGAACATTAGACGGAGCGATGGTGATCTCGGCGCCGGTCTGTGGGTTACGGCCGGTGCGCCCAGCTCTGTGGTTCACCTTGAAAGTACCAAAGCCAACCAGCTGAACCTGATCACCCTCTTTGAGGCTCTGAGTGATGCTGTTCAGAATTTCATCCAGTGCTACCTTAGCCTGGGCTTTGCTCATATCAGCTTTGGCTGCAATCGCATCGACAAGCTCAGTTTTGTTCATAGAGAGTCCTTTTTTTATTCGGCGCTAGTTAAAAATCAGCGACCAATCTAGTCAAAAAAAAGGACTCAAGCAAAGGCTTTATCCTTATCCAGACAGCGATCGACCAGCTTTTCGGCAAGAAGTGCCAGCCTCTTCACACTTATCCCGTTCATGCGGGAATTTGTGCGCTGTTATGCGACCAAGGCTGGTTATTGAAAGAGCTATCAGTAGTAAGAATCGACTCGACTCAGCAGACTCTGCCGTGAAAGCGGTCAAACGAAGAAAAGGAGCTACGAGATCTTCTGCTGGCTAACCAATCGATTGGGAGAAGGGCAATTAGCGACATCCCCAGCGGGAGATGTCGCCACAATAAATCCATGTGGCCCACCAAGAGGGGGCCGAGATTACGCCAGCGAGATACCCAGATTGGAGACGCCATCCTGGGCCGCCAGTGCGCGGATCGCCAATATCTGATCCGGATCCCGGGGACGGGCAACCTGATTGAGTAGTTCAACCTGAAAAGACATCTCGCTCTCCATCAGCTCTTGCTCATAGAGCTCTTCCTGGCTGAGATCCCGTTCAGCCAGCAACTCGAGAAAACCGGCAACCGAACCAATCGAGGCGTTACTCGCCTCTTCGGCCTCTTCCCCGATCCGGCAGATGATCGAGTTGTAGGCACAGCCAAGGGCCACGCAGGCATCAAGAGCCGGATAGGCACCGTAGCTGGTTTCCTGAGTTGGATCGGGAATATGCGGCTCAAACTCCTCGAGGATCACCGACAGGTTCACCCGTGAGCTTTTTTCGGTCAGGTAACGCCACAGACTATCGAGTGCCGCACGAAACGCAACCGCATCGCCGTTGCCAGTGCTCTCGGCGTATAGCTGATAGTTGGGATACATGCGCTCGGCCAGAGCCAAAGCGAATACGGTCTGCTGCCAGGGTTCGAGATCCCCCAGACGTTTATAGAATTTATCGCCGAACACGCGTTTTCTCCCTTATCGTTGAGATGACTATTGTATGCTGATGGCAGGAACAATTGCACCCCTGCGCAGATCCAGGTCGCCCAGACAGCTCATCGGAGTCCCATCATGACCGAACAGACCCTTTTGTTAGTGAGCCGGGATAACCATCACTACCGGACGCTACTGCAACATCTTGCACTGCCCGGCTTAAAGTTACTCTGCCCGGATGACGAGACACACGCTCAGGCTTTGGCCCCAGAGGCCGAGCTGCTGCTCGGGGAACCCGCCGCCATCGCCCGTGTACTGCCCCTCGCGCACAAATTGCGCTGGGCCCAGTCAACCTATGCAGGCATAGATGCACTGCTCAAACCAGGCCTGCGCCAGGATTACCAACTGACCAACATTCGCGGCATCTTCGGCCCGCTGATGAGCGAATATGTGTTTGGCCATCTATTGAGTCTGACCCGCCACCTCCCTCTGTACCGGGAACAACAAAAACAGCATCAGTGGCAGCCACTTCCCTATCGTCCGCTTTCCGAACGCCGCCTGTTGATCCTGGGTACCGGCAGTATCGGTCAACACCTGGCGCAGACCGCCCATCAATTCGGCATGACAGTGTGGGGCGTCAACCGCCATGGGCGCGATGTTGCCAACTTTGATGACATCTACCAACTCTCGGCACTTCCGCATCTACTGCCGCAAGTCGATGTGATCGTCATTGCCCTGCCCTCTACACGAGAGACTCATCATCTCTTCAACCGGGAGATGCTGGCCTGCTGCCAATCCAGCGCAATTCTGTTCAACGTCGGGCGCGGTGATGCGATCGACAGTCAGGCGCTGATCGATGCACTGCGGGCTGGCCGCCCCGGAGTCGCCGTGCTCGATGTGTTTGAAGAGGAGCCCCTGCCGACACAGGCCCAACTCTGGCAGTTGCCGAATATCATCATCACGCCTCACAACTCCGCCTGGAGCCTGCCGGAGCAGGTGATCAAGATTTTCGAACGCAACTACCTCCATTATCTGGACGGGCACCCGCTGGAGTACCAGGTCAATTTCGAACTGGGTTATTAGTGTGCAAAAAATGCAACAATCCAATGAGTCGACAATTGATCAACGACTCCACTTTAAAACCGATCAAATGGCGCCCGCCGCCACAGGATATACGAGTACCATTGCCCAAAAAAAAAGCATGTAACCGTTGCGATCGGCCGCCAGGCCGCAAAAACCTTGGTTAGTGACCACTATCCGTGATACAAATCCTGTTTTGAAAACCCAAGGCGCGCCTGCGCTTCGTCCTTGTGTTTCGTGGTGTTATAAAACACCAGCATTCTATCTATCCCGTACCGACAAAAAGGACACAGGATGAAACGGCTTTTAGCTCCGATGAGCAGAATCGCAGAGTGGGAACCCCCCATTCCGCGGCAACATCTCTACGCCATCCTAATGTTGGCGGGATTTTCTGTTGCCAGCGTAACCCTGCTGCCTTCCCCTGATGAGCTGCTCGTAAACAATCCGATTGCCGTGCAACCGGAAGATATGTCTAGCGATGCGGCCATGGTTGGCGCTCAAACAGCAGATACCGAATTCTTATCCATCTCTGATCATGAATTGGTCGGCGATGAAGCATCACCTGTCGACGGCCTGGAGGCTGACTCAGCACCAGAACCCGAGTGGCTCGACTATAAGGTTAAGGGCGATGACAACCTCTCCGTCATCTTCAACACCCTGAACTTGCCAGCCAAGACCCTGCATAAACTGCTCGAAGTCGATATTCAGAACTCGTTGATTCGTCTGAAGATCAATCAGAAGCTCGCCTTCATGATCGACGATAACAACGTCCTGCAGGAGTTAGCGATTCCGCTGGATGGCGAACGCCGTGTGCTGTTTGAACGCAAGGGTGAAAACTACGTCTCGCGCATTGAACCGCTCAGTGCCGACGCCGCTAAATTTGTCAGCAACAGTGACGACGATGAGGTCGCCAAGCCTCAGGAGAAGGTCGCTGCGGCCACCAAACCTGAAGCGCAAAAAACGGCCAAGACCGAGAACAAGAGTGAGAAGGTCGCAGCCCGTCCGAAACGAGTGGTCAAGGGTAGTATCAGTGGCCCATTCGTAACCAGTGCTCGTAGTGCCGGGCTGACCAATAACCAGATCCACAAGGTTGCCAACATGTTCCGCGGTCGGATCGACTTCCGTCGCGACCTGCACCATGGGGATTCCTTCAAGGTTCTGTTCGACAAGCCACAAAGCAATGACGCCAAGATCCTGGCCGTGGTCTTCACCATCAATGGTCGTAACCTGAGCGCATTCCGCAGCACGGACGGTAATTTTTATGATGAGAGTGCCAGCAGTTTCAGCAGCGGTGGCACCTTCATGCGTTACCCAATCCCGAGCCAACGCCGAGTCAGCTCAGGGTTTAGTCCAAACCGCCGTAATCCGGTGACAGGCCGTGTGCAACCGCACAACGGTACTGACTTCTCGGTGCGAGTGGGGACCCCGGTTTTGGCCACAGGTGACGGCATCATCATCAAGGCTACCAGTCACAGAGACATGGGGCGTTATGTCGTCATTCGTCATGACGGCAAGTACACCACTGTATTCATGCACTTGAGCAAATTGCTGGTCAAGGTAGGACAGAAGGTCAAGCAGGG
>JAYRLO010000220.1:0-5168 GCA_041905215.1 Aeromonadaceae bacterium | reverse complement strand
AGGGCTTTTTAGCCTGGGCAGTTGTTTTGATGATGGCTGGTTTGTTCGTCGCCGATTTGGGAGCGATCCCGCTCTGGTGGCTCTGTCGTTGATGCGATTTTGACACCGGGCTGACTGTGGTATTTAGCGCCACAGAAATAGTAACCGACTGCGCGGATGGCGCGGCCTTGGGCATTGCCTGGGCCTGAGAGAAAAGGGCCAGAAGTCCGATGTGGATCCCCACGGACGCGGTGGCGGCTAACCAGATCTTCTTTTTCTGCATCTGCGAAATACTCCCTGAACTCTAATGGCGCGGGCGCCACGCACGACTCTTTTCTCACGACTCTGATGGTGCGGATAGTACCCAAACAATCGCTAGATTACAAATGAGAATCGTTTGCAATTACAATTGAGCCGCTTTACTCTTTTGCCCGGTTTCTGCAAAAAATCATTGGAAAGGAGTCAAATGTGAACAATTGGTCCAAAGTGGCAATGTCGGTATGGGCGGTAATTGCTACCTCCGCTCAGGTTCAAGCTGCCGAAGAAGAGTCGCAAACGCTGGATCTCGTCACCGTATCGGCGACCCGAGACAAGAAGCCTGTTGAGCAGCAACAGCGGCAGGTTGCCCTCGTGAAACGCGAAGAGATCGAGACTCGCCAAGTCGACTCTGTGGTCGAGAGTCTCAAATACGAGAGCAACATCGAGAATATCGGCGGCAGTCGTCCCGGTGCACAAGATCCGGTGATCCGCGGTTTGAGCGGTGATCGCGTGTTGCAGGTCGTCGATGGGGTGCGACAAAACACCCGCTCCGGTCATCGTGGCACCTATTTTGTCGACCCTGAGTTGGTCCAGCAGGTTGATGTGGTGAAGGGGCCATCCAGCTCGCTGTGGGGCAGTGGGGCCTTGGGCGGTGTCGTCTCGACCCGTACTCGAGGTGCCAATGATCTGCTGAAAGCCGATCAGGATCTGGGTGGTTACGTCAAACAGGGCTATCACAGCGCCGATGACAAGTCGCTGACCAGCGGCGCGGCCTATGGACGTACCGATGGTAAGGAAGGCGATTGGTTGCTGAATGGCTATTACAACGATAGCAACAACATTCGTCTGGGCAACGGTGAATCACTGCAAGACTCGGCGGCCCGTCAACAAGGGGCCATGGGCAAGTTCGGCTGGGATCCTGACGATGCACAACGCATCGAGTTATCTCTGCGTCACAGTGAATCCAATCAGAATGCGCCGAGTAACCCGACGGCCAATGTGAGCTCCTCGGTTCCCCTGGTCCAGCAGCAGACCAAAGATTTCAATACGACGCTGGATTACCAATACACTCCCGATAATCCGCTGATCGACAGCCGCGTTACCGCCTACTACAACAAGACCAACTTCGATGAGTATCGCATCGTCAAGGCACAACAGGACGAGGTCAACTATCAGACCGTCGGCCTCAATGCCAACAACCGCGCCGAGCTGTCGATTGGCAACCTGCTGACCGGGGTTGACCTCTACGTTGACAAGACAGACGGCAGCCGCGAAGGGGCTAACCGACCGATCCCGTCCGATGGTCGTTCTCGAGTCTGGGGGGCCTTTGCCCAGTATGAGTTGCCGTTCCTCACCGACTGGACGCTGACGCCGGGTATCCGCTTTGACCAGTTCCATACCGAAGATAAGCAGCAAGCCGATTCGGCCCGTACCGATGATAACTGGTCACCAACCGTTGGTTTGGCTTGGGCTGCAACACGCTGGCTGACCCTGGGGGCCCGTTATGATGAAGCATTCCGGGCGCCGACCAGCGAAGAGCTCTACACCTCGGGAACCCATTTCTGCATGGGGCCGACGATGTGTAACACCTTCCAGCCGAATCCGGATCTGAAGGCGGAAACCGCCAAGAATAAAGAGCTTTCAGCCCGTCTGGCCTTTGAGGATGTGCTCAGTGAAGACCGCCTGGCTCTGAATGCCAGCTGGTTTGATAACGATGTCGATAACTTTATCGAACAGCAGGTCATCAACGACTTCCGCAACATGATCTTCGAGACCAGCTACAACAACGTATCCCAAGCCCAGCTTCGTGGTTATGAGCTGGCGGCCGAGTATGGCTGGCAGAGTCTGACGATGAACATGGGCTATGGCCAGACTCGCGGTACCAACAAGACCACGGGCGAAGCCCTCTCCGGCATTCCGGCTGACAAGTGGGTGTTTGGTGTGAACCAGGGACTGTGGCTGGATCAGATCACTGTGGGGGCTCGTGTTTCCCACTATGGCCAGCAGGATCGGGTTCCGGCGAGCAGTGATGTGGCCAGCTATGACGACTATACCCTGGTCGATCTGGCCATGCGTTGGCAACCCAAGCAGAGCGGTTGGCAGAGCTGGCGAGTCAACCTGGCTCTCGACAATCTGACCGATCAGTACTATTTGCCGGCATTCAACCAGCTTTATGCGCCGGGCCGTAACGGCAAGTTGTCCGTCGCTTACCAGTTCTGATACGGGGGAATGGCCCCGGTCTCGGGGCCAAATCACTATGGATATTTCACGTTTTGACGACACAATCCTTGGCCGTTTGACACCGGATCCGCTGCAGTTTGCCTTTTCCGGTAAAAAGAGCGCCCATGCGGGGCGTGGCGGTCGGCCGATCCTGGATCCGGTGCAGCAGCAGGCGATGTTCAGCGGTTTGCTCCGCGGCACACCAGAGCCGGGGCGCGCCCGCTGTCTTTACTTGCACATTCCCTTTTGTCGGGTGCGTTGCACCTTCTGTTCATTTTTTCAGTATGCCGCCAGCCCCGCCTGGATCGAGAGCTACCTGCAGCAGTTGTGGCGCGAGATGGCGGCCAAGGCGGCGATGCCTTGGGTGCAAGCAGCCCCCTTTGACGCCGTGTATATCGGTGGTGGCACACCGACCGACATGACGGCGGCTCAGATCCGCGAATTGGGCCACCGCCTGCGGCAGCTATTTCCACTTAGTCCCGATTGTGAGCTGACCCTCGAAGGGCGTTTGAACGGTTTTGATGAGGAGAAGTATCAGGCGGCGCTTGAGGGGGGCTTCAACCGTTTTTCATTTGGCGTCCAGAGTTTTGACAGCAAGGTGCGTCGGGCGGCCAAACGACTCGATGAACGCGAACAGGTTTTGCGGCGGCTTGGAGAACTGACTCGGGGGAATGAGGCACCCATCATCCTCGACTTGCTGTTTGGTTTGCCCTATCAGGATGAGGCCTGCTGGCAGCGTGATATCGCCGATTTTCTCGATTCGGGAGCTCATGGTGTCGATCTCTACCAGCTCATCGAGATGCAGGGGACGCCCATGGCTCGCCTGGTGGAGCAGGGCAAGCAGCCGCCGCCGGCTGACACCCCGCTCAAGGCTCGTCTGTATGGCTATGGGGCCACCACCCTCGAGCAAGCCGGTTTGAGCCGGTTGAGCGCTTGCCACTGGGCGCGCGACCCTCGCGAGCGTAGCCGCTACAACGCCCTGGCCAAGACCAGTGCCGATGTGCTGCCGTTGGGGGCCGGGGCCGGTGGCTCAATCCAGGGCATCTCTGTGATGCAGCATCGAGAGCTAGAGCCCTACCAAGCGGCTTGTGAGTCGGGTCAGTGGCCTGTCGCCATGATGATGGCGGCATCCCCCAACTATCAGCGCGATGGTTTACTCAAGTCGGCGTTCGACAAGGGGCGTCTCGACGCCAATGTGTGGCGTGACGAAGGGAAGCCAGAGCTGTTTGCTGCACTGACCCCCTTACTAGAGGCCTGGCAGGAGCGGGGGCTGCTAACCCTGCAAGGCAACAAGGCCGAGCTGACGCTGGCTGGTCGGTTCTGGAACGTCAATCTGGCTCAGGCGGCTTTGATGGCGCTGAGTCCACCGCAAGCGGCTCAGATGCCGCCTGCCCATTTTCAACCCTCCCATACCCAATCCATGGAGAAGAAACATGTCCCGCATTAATAATCAGGCGGTCAGCGATCTGCTGGCCAACGATCCAGCCCAGAGCACCATGGCGATGGCTCAGACTCTGGGCATCACCGAAGGCGAGGTGATCCGCGCCCTGCCCAGCGAGCTGATGACGCTGTGGCCCGGTAGTCAGAGCGAGGCGCTGCTGACGCAATTGGCCAGTTGGGGCAAGCTGACCACCATAGTCGAATCGTGTGGCTCTATCTTCGAATTCAAGGGGCCCATGCCATCCGGTCGCTCGGCCCGCGGTTACTACAATCTGGTTGGAGATGAGGGGCTGCACGGCCACCTCAAGCTGGACGACATCGCTCATATCGCCCTGTTGAGCAAACCCTTCATGGGCACCGAGAGTCATGCCTTTGTCTTCCTCGCCACCGATGGTCGCTGTGCCTTCAAGGTCTATCTTGGGCGAGACGAGAAGCGTCGACTGCTCCCCGCGCAGCAGCAACAATTCCTAGCCTGGCGCCAGCATGATGCCTTACCGAGCCACTAAGTCACTAAACCACTAAACCACTAAACCACTAAACCACTAAGCCACTATTGATCGAGGAGAAACATATCCGTGCAGGATAAACAACAGCGCTTGCAACAACGTCTGGAGCCGGAGATCCAGGCGTTCCGTGATCAGTGCCGGACTCTGGTGCTGGCGACCCGGGATCACGAGGGGCTGCCCAACGTCAGCTATGCGCCGTTTGCGCTGGCGGATGGCGGTTACTATGTGCTGATTTCCGATATTGCGCGCCATGCTCGCAATCTCAAGCAGGTACCCAGGGTATCCCTGATGCTGATCGAAGATGAGGCATCAAGCCGCCAGATCTATGCGCGGCAACGTCTGACCTTTGATGCGGCCGTTCAGGTGGTCGAGCGCGATTGCGCGCAGTGGCAAGCGGGAACCGAGGCGCTACAGGCGCGCCATGGCGAGATCATCAGCAACTTGACCAAGATGGAGGATTTCACTCTCTTCTGCTTCAAACCGGAACTGGGTCTCTATGTGAAAGGATTTGGTCAGGCCTACCGGGTAGACCCGAATGATCTGGTGGCTGTGCTGCATCTGGATCAGGGCCATAAGCCAAGGAACAGCGAACGCTGATCCTCTTGCGTTCGCTCCCTAACAAAAGGCTATGTCCCAATTATGTGTTGATGGGTCCATCCGATGCTTGTCTGGAGTCCGGACGAACGCAGACACGTCGTGAATACGTCCTTGTAGCCTCGATGGCGGCATCCCTGCCGCCAACGGTCTGCTTTTCGTCCAGACTCC
>JAYRLO010000219.1:0-5233 GCA_041905215.1 Aeromonadaceae bacterium | reverse complement strand
AACGCCAGGATCAGCAGGGCGCTCCGCCACCCCTGCCGGGTGATGAACTCATGAAACGGCTCGATGACCGCCTCGCGCAGGCTCTTGGGCACCGAGGCCCGGTGCGGCTCGCGCACCAACAGGGTCAACACCACCCCGGGCAACATGAACAACGCCGTGATCATGAACACCTGACTCCAGGCCAGATGGTCCGCCAGGATCAGCGAGATGGAGCCAGGCACCAGACCGGCAATCCGGTAGGCATTAACATGAACCGCATTGCCCAGCCCCAGCACCTCATCATCGAGAATTTCGCGGCGAAAGGCATCCAGCACTATGTCTTGACTGGCGCTGAAGATGGCCACCGCCACGGCCAGGGCGGTAATCGACCACAACTGGCTCTCGGGCGCAAAAAAGCCAAGGCTGGCTATCACCACCAACAAGCCCAATTGCGTCACCAGCATCCAGCCCCGTCGCCGACCCAATGTGAGGATCGGAAAACGATCCAGCAGCGGTGACCAGATAAATTTCCAGGTGTAGGGAAACTGGATCAGGGCAAAAAAGCCGATAGTTTTGAGATCAACCCCTTCGGTCGTGAGCCAGGCCGGCACCAGGTTGAGCAGCAGATACAGAGGCAGACCCGAACTGAAACCGGTAAAGACACAGATCAGCATGCGGCGCGAGAAGAGCAGCCCGGTCCAGGATTTATCACTCATGACAGCATTCAGATTGGCAAGAAATGGCGCTTACCTTACCCCATGCACACGCCCCATTACCACATAGCAGTTCCACAGAATGGTGCTATCGGTTGCCTTACCCCATGCGCTCGCCCCATTACCACAGAGCAGTGCCACAGAATGGTGCTATCGGTTGTCTTACCCCATGCGCTCGCCTCATACCGGCCACCCCCACGATCCGCGCGGTCGTGATCGCCATCACTCGCGCCGATCCGACAGCTCAACGCCATCTTTAGCAAAGTGTGTTGGAAAACGTTTATTTAATAGTCAAATCCATCAAGCACTCCCGCGCAGCCGATTAATAATGTCAGAATTTCATCGTCCCCTGGCTAATCCTGCGATTTTGACCTTCTCAGGAGAGCCCTTGCCCCCTAGAATGCGGCCGCGCTCACAGTGGACAAAAATGAGTGCTACGGAATCAACAAGAACTCTTCAAGAGACGAGAGAAATAAGATGACCAAATACAGCTTACCTCTGCTTGCAGTGAGCATGGCCGCCAGCCTGATGACCCCAGCGTTTGCTGCCGATTACAGCGACGGCAACATCCACAAGAACGACTTCAAGTGGATGCAGTTCAACGTCATGCACACCATCGATCAACTGCCCTACAGCAAATCATCCGGCGGTTATAACGACACCTATCTGGAGATGGAGTTCGGCGGCCGCTCCGGCCTGTTTGATCTCTATGGCTATGTCGATGCATTCGACATCTTTAATTCAGGCCATGACGACAAGCACGAAGGTGACAACCTCTATATGAAGTTCGCCCCCCGCCTGTCACTGGATGCCCTGACTGGCAAGGATCTTTCGTTCGGCCCGGTGCAGGAGCTCTACATCGCCAACCTGAACAGCATCGGCGGCCCGGATGGGCTGTTTGAATCCATGATTGGTCTGGGCAGCGACGTGCAAGTGCCCTGGTTCGGCAAGGTCGGCATGAATCTCTATGCGCGTCACGTGCAAGAAGGTGCCACCACCGGCTGGAATGGCTACCAGTACTCGATGAACTGGTTCAAACCGGTTTACACCTTCGGCAACGGCAGCTTTGTCGCCTATCAGGGCTACCTGGATTACATGTTCGGTGCCAAGGATAGTTCGAGCGACGGTACTGGCTTTTTCAACGGCATCTACTGGCACTCTGACCGCTATGCCGTCGGCTATGGCCTGAAGTACTTTAACGACGTCTATGGCCTGCAAAACGGGGTCTACGATCTCAAGACCACCGGCTTCGGTCACTACTTCGACGTCACCTACAAGTTCTAATCGGCCGCGTCGGAAACGAAAAACCGGAGCCTGGGCTCCGGTTTTTCTCTGTTCGGTTCGGCGACGCCGAAATCAGTCGCGAAAGTTGGTGAACTGGAAGGGTTGTCCCAACTCGGCACCACGAACCAGTGCCATCACCTCTTGCAGATCATCACGCTTCTTGCCGGTCACCCGAACCTCGTCACCTTGAATGGCGGCCTGCACCTTGATCTTGGAGTCCTTGATCAGCTTGACCAATTTCTTGGCCATATCGCTTTCGATCCCCTGCTTGAGCTTCACTTCCTGGAAATAGCGACGCCCCGAGTGTTCCGGCTCGCCGAGATCCAGACAACTGCTGTCGACATTACGCTTGAGCAGCTTGTCACGCAGGATGTCGATCATCTGCTTGAGCTGGAAATCGGCATCGGCAGCCAGCTTGATCACCTCTTTATTCAATTCGAATGAGGCTTCTACACCACGAAAATCAAAACGGGTCTGCAGCTCGCGGTTGGCATTCTCTACCGCATTCTGCACCTCGTTCATGGCTACTTCAGAGACGATGTCAAAAGAGGGCATGCTAGGTTCCTGTGTCGACCAATGATAAAGGCCGCTAATTTATCAGAAAAGCCACGGCCTCGGGAATGGGCTCCCCATACTTGTCAGCGATCGCGAGCTCGACAGGATTCCATCTGCACCATAACCTAACCTAATATGAATAGAGTTGGTCAGCAGCGGATGCAGGAGCCCTCATGGATAACACACTGGATAACTGGACCATATTGGGCTGCGGTGCCCTCGGGGGCGTCCTGGCCGGCATGTTGGCGCAAGCCGGCCATCAGGTCAGCCTGCTGCGAACCTGTGCCTCGGACGAAGAGCTACGTCAGGTCAAACTGCCACTGCTGCTCACCTGGTGGGATCAGCGCGGCGTGCGCCACCAATTCGAACCCGACTTTCTGCAAACCAAGGATGCGGCCAACATACGGCTGTTGGTGGTCACCACCAAAGCCTATCAGGTTCAACCAGCCCTCGAACCACTGATCGGCCAACTTCCCGAGGCCACTCCCATCCTGCTGCTGCACAACGGCATGGGAACCGAAGAGTGGGTCAAACGAGCATTCCCGGAAAATCCACTGCTGCTGGGGGTCACCAGTAATGGCGCTCTGCGATTGGGGCCGGAGGAGTATCGTCACACCGGCACCGGAGCAACCTGGATCGGGGCAGGCAACGAGATCAGCCTGGGCTGGCGAACTGTGGTCAAGCAGCTACAGCTGGCCATTCCCCACGCCGAATGGTGTGACGAAATCCGGATGCGGCAGTGGGAGAAGCTGGTGATCAACGCCATCATCAATCCATTGACGGCGCTGAGTGGTGAACCAAACGGATCGCTGCTGACACGTCAGGACGAGGTCGAGGCGCTCTGCCACGAGTTGCAACCCTTGTTACTGCGTGAGGGCTTTGCCCTGAGCGAGGAGCAGTGGCTGGCTCGGGTCATGGCCGTCATCGAGGCAACGTCCGACAACTACTCCTCGATGCAGCAGGATCTCGCCGCCCATCGTCCGACCGAGATCGACTTCATTACCGGTTACATACTGCGCCAGGCGCAACCCTTTGGCCTGCAGCTGCCATTGCATCAGCAACTCTACGATGCCATCCAGGCAAGAGAGCGCGGTGAAGGCTAGCCTGGACGCGAGATCCAAACCCTTTCCATTCGTTCATGAGGAGTATGCATGTCCCATCAAGCACTGGTTGTGATAGCCCCTGGCTGCGAAGAGCTGGAGGCTGTCGCCAGCATCGACATTCTGGTTCGCGGTGGCATCAAGGTCACAGTCGCGTCGGTCTGCCCGCAAGGCCGCCTGCAGGTAACCGCCTCCCGGGGCGTCAAGCTGGTCGCCGATGTACTGCTCGAAGAGGTTGCCGAGCAAAGTTTCGACCTGATACTGCTTCCTGGCGGACTGCCAGGCGCCGAGTATCTGCGCGATACCCCTCAGCTCATCCACATGCTCAAGGCCCAGCAGGCCCGAGGCGGCTGGCGAGCCGCCATCTGCGCCACACCAGCCGTGGTGCTGGCCCATCACGACTTGATTGGCCCGGCCAAGGTGACTGGCTATCCAGGCACCGAGGGGCAACTCCCGGCGACCGGATTTGTGGCTCAGCCCGTCGTAGTCGATGAGCCACAGCGACTCATCACCAGCCAAGGGCCAGGCACAGCCATCGCCTTTGCCCTGGCCGCCGTGCGGGTACTCGAAGGAAACATCATTGCCGACAAGGTAGCCGCCGGCATGGTGTTACAGTAGGGCTGAGGTGATTCACCAACAACAAGGGCGGCCGAGGCCGCCCTTGTTGTAACCGTCCCTCAACGAGGCGACCGCGCAGTACCGTGAACTAGCCGACGCGGTAGACCTTGACGTTGTTGAACCCCTTCTCCTTGAGATAGAGGGCCTGCAGCTTGCTCATCACCCCCTTCTCGCAGTAGAGCAGGTAACTCTTGCTCTGATCCAGATCGCCAAACTGGGTCGCCAGCTTGTAGAACGGCAGATGCAGCACCGCATGCCCCTCGACGCCAAATGGCCGCTCCTCATGCTCATCCGGCGAGCGGATGTCGATGATCACCTCGTCGGCGGCCAGCTCCTGGACTGTTTCCACCTCTTGCACCCGTTCCTGGGTCTCTTCGGCGATGGCACGAATGTCCATCCAGCGGGTCTCGGCAATCACCCGATCCAGAATGGCAAAATCAAACTTGGCCTCCTCGGCCAGCACCTTGTCCAGGCGGGCCTTGACCGTCGGCTTGTTGGAGATGACACCGCAATATTCCGGCATGGTCTCGGCAAATTCCAGGGTGCCGATGGCCCGGGATTCATCGATGATGTCCTGCTTGTCGGTGGTGATCAGCGGTCGCAGGATCAGGGTCTCGGTCACCCGATCGATGACCGACAGATTGGTCAGCGTCTGACTGGAGACCTGCCCCAGGCTCTCGCCGGTCACCAGGGCTTCGATCCCCAGATCCTCGGCCAGACGGGAAGCCACCCGCATCATCATGCGCTTGAGGATCACCCCCATCAGGCTGTTATCAACCTTCTCGAGGATCTCGGCCACGATCGGCTCAAAAGGCACAGCCAGGAACTTCACCCGGTGCGAGGCACTGAACTTGTTCCACAGGTAATAGGCCACCTGCTTGACGCCAACTTCGTGAGCGGCGCCACCCAGGTTGAAGAAGCAGTAGTGAACCCGGCAACCGCGCTTGATGAAATGGTAGGAAGAGACACCGGAGTCAAACCCAC
>JAYRLO010000001.1:12079-32446 GCA_041905215.1 Aeromonadaceae bacterium | reverse complement strand
GATCGTGCAACGGCTGCGCGATGCCGTCGAAGCCTGGAAAGCCGAGACCGGCTACGGCTTCAGCCTGTACAGCACGCCGAGCGAAAACCTCTGTACCCGCTTCTGCAAGCTGGATACTCGCGAGTTTGGTCTGGTTCCGGGAGTTACCGACAAGGGTTACTACACCAACAGTTTCCACCTGGATGTAGAAAAGAAGGTCGACCCTTACGCCAAACTCGAGTTCGAGATGGCCTACCCACCGGTAGCCAATGGTGGCTTCATCTGCTACGGCGAATATCCGAACATCCAGCACAATCTCGAGGCGCTGGAAGATGTGTGGGACTACAGCTACAGCCGGGTTCCCTACTACGGCACCAATACCCCGATCGATGAATGTTACGAGTGTGGCTTCACCGGGGAGTTTGCCTGCACCAGCAAGGGTTTTACCTGCCCGAAATGCGGTAACCATGACACCACCAAGGTTTCAGTTACCCGCCGCGTTTGTGGTTATCTGGGCAGCCCGGATGCCCGCCCGTTCAACAGCGGCAAGCAAGAAGAGGTCAAGCGTCGGGTCAAGCACCTGTAATACCCGAATGGTAGAAAGAACAAGGGCGCCATAAGGCGCCCTTCGTCTTGCACGATCAATCAATCAGGCTTAAACAGCCTTGGGATCGGCACCGAAGCGGTTTTCATCACGAGTGCCTTCGAGGCACATGAAGACCAGCACGGCAATCGGGCCAACCAGCGGGATCAGCATCAGCAGCAGCCACCAGCCAGAACGATCGGTATCATGCAGACGACGGATGGTGACAGCCAGAGACGGCAGCAGCACGGCCAGCATGTAGATGCTGTAGAGGATCGGCGCAGAGCCAAGAGCACCATCGAGTGCCATCAGAATAACGGCAGCGATCAGGTTGAACAGAGTGAACATCCAATATTCAGTGCGACGAGCACGACCACTAAAAGTCACATATTTTTTTAAAACTCCGATATACCAGTTCATTCCATTGGATTCCTTTTGAATTGTTGTTTGTGGCCTGAGCCACCCCTGAACCAGGACTCAAATCCTCAGAGCCTAGTATCAAACTCATGGTAACAAAGGCTCGTTTTCAACTCCATTTGGCGCTCTGAAGTTGTGAGCTGAACCATGCTAGAATGGCAAACCAAAGACATGGAACCCAGCACGTAGCAAGGATCTGTCATGCACTATCACCAGTACTACCCCATAGACGTCGTCAACGGTCCAGGTACCCGTTGCACCCTGTTTGTCTCGGGCTGCGAGCATCAGTGCAAGGGGTGTTATAACCAATCCACTTGGCGCCTGGACTCCGGACATGCATTTACCTCGGCGATGAGTGACCAGATCATCCGTGACTTGAACGACCCGCAGATCAAACGCCGAGGCTTGACTCTCTCGGGCGGGGATCCACTCCATCCGGCCAACCTGGCCAATGTGCTGGCACTGGTCACCCGGGTGCGCCAGGAGTGCCCCGGTAAGGATATCTGGTGCTGGACCGGATACGGACTCGAAGAGCTTAGCCCACAACAACAAGCCGTGGTCGATCTGGTCGATACCCTGATTGATGGCAAGTTTATCCAGGAGCTGGCGGATCCATCCTTGGTCTGGCGCGGTAGCAGCAACCAGACAGTTCACCATTTTGACCGCCAGCATGCCTGGTGGTCAGCAACACCCCACGGCGAGGAGCTCCCATGCTAAAACGACTACTGCGTGCCCTGTTCGGCTCAACCAGCGCCGAGACAACCTCAAGTACCACAGTTGAACCCATCGCCCATGAGGGGTTTCAGATCTATCCGGAGCCGCAACGTGAAGGTGGGCAATATCGGGTCGCCGGGCGTATCTGCAAGAGCATCGACGGTGAGCTGAAGAGCCATCTCTTCATTCGCTCCGATCTCTGCGGCTCCCCCGAGCAGGCCAATGAGTTGATGGTCGAGAAGGCCAAAAACTTCATCCGTCACGCGCAGGACGACATGTTTAATCCACCCCGCCCCTAAAAAGAACAGGCCGGAAATCCGGCCTCTCCTCCAGCTCAACCACCACGCTCACGACTCGCGAAACAGCTGTTCATGCAACAGCTGGATCTGATCGCGCAGCGCCGCGGCCTGCTCGAACTCCAGATTGCGCGCATGGTCGTACATCTGCCCTTCGAGTTGTTTGATCCGTTTAGCCAGCGCCTCCGGCGACTCGGGGTGGTAGAAAGCCTCGGCCTCGGCGACCTGACGCACCGACTGCTCACTCCCCTTGCCACTGCCACTGACCTGCATGATATCGACGATCTTCTTCTTCAGACCGGTGGGCACTATGCCGTGCTCGACATTGAACTCCTGCTGCTTGATGCGACGCCGCTCGGTTTCACCGATAGCCGCGCGCATGGAATCCGTGATGCGATCGGCATAGAGGATCGCCTTGCCGTTCAGGTTTCGCGCCGCGCGTCCCATGGTCTGGATCAGCGAACGAGTGGAGCGCAGGAAGCCCTCCTTGTCGGCATCCAGAATGGCCACCAGAGAAACTTCTGGCATATCGAGCCCTTCCCGCAACAGGTTGATCCCCACCAACACATCAAACTTGCCAAGCCGCAGGTCGCGAATGATCTCGACCCGCTCGACCGTATCCACATCCGAGTGCAGATAGCGCACCCGGACACCATGTTCATCCAGATATTCGGTCAGGTCTTCCGCCATGCGTTTGGTGAGTGTGGTGATCAGCACCCGCTCATCCAGCTTGGCCCGCATCCGGATCTCGGAGAGCACATCATCGACCTGAGTGGCTACCGGCCGCACCTCGATCAGCGGATCCAGCAGGCCGGTCGGACGCACCACCTGCTCGACCACCTGGCCGCCGGATTTGTCCAACTCATAGTTGGCTGGCGTCGCCGACACGAAGATGGTCTGCGGCTGCAACGCCTCAAACTCGTCAAACTTCAGCGGTCGGTTATCCAGTGCCGATGGCAGACGAAAGCCGTACTCGACCAGCGTCTCCTTGCGGGATCTGTCCCCCTTATACATGGCACCGATCTGCGACACGGTCACGTGAGACTCGTCGATGATGAGCAGGCCATCGGCGGGCAGATAGTCGAACAGCGTGGGAGGTGGCTCCCCCGGCGCCCGCCCCGAGAGGTAGCGCGAGTAGTTTTCGATGCCCGAGCAGTAACCCAGCTCCTGCATCATCTCGATGTCGAACTGGGTGCGCTGAGTGATGCGTTGTTCCTCCAGCAACTTGTTGGCCGCCAACAACTGCTGACGCCGATCGGTCAACTCGACCTTGATCTGTTCGATAGCGTTGAGAATGGTTTCCCGTGGCGTGACGTAGTGACTCTTCGGGAAGATGGTAAAGCGGGGCACCTGTTTTTCTACCGCGCCGGTCAACGGATCAAACAGGGATAGACGCTCCACCTCTTCATCAAACAGCTCTATACGCAACGCCAGCTTGTCCGACTCCGCCGGGAAGATGTCGATCACCTCGCCGCGCACCCGGAAAGTTGCGCGCGCAAAGGCGGCGTCATTACGGCTGTACTGCAGCTCGGCCAAGCGGCGCAAGATCTCCCGCTGGTTGATGATATCGCCCTGACGCAGATGCAACATCATGCTCAGGTAGGCTTGCGGATCCCCCAG
The DNA here is from genome assembly GCA_041905215.1 of Aeromonadaceae bacterium. Classification (GTDB taxonomy): domain Bacteria; phylum Pseudomonadota; class Gammaproteobacteria; order Enterobacterales; family Aeromonadaceae; genus Pseudaeromonas. Next base: position 28,837 of record JAYRLO010000001.1, on the reverse strand, counting down.
ACCGTAGATGGCCGAGACGGATGCCACTATGATCACATCCCGCCGCTCCATCAACGCCTTGGTGGCCGACAAGCGCATCTGTTCGATGTGATCATTGATTGCCGAATCCTTTTCGATGAAGGTATCGGTCGACGGCACATAGGCCTCAGGCTGGTAGTAGTCGTAGTAGGAGACAAAATACTCTACCGCATTGTGCGGGAAGAACTCGCGCATCTCACCGTAGAGCTGGGCCGCCAGCGTCTTGTTATGCGCCATGATCATGGTGGGCCGATTGCAATGCGCAATGACATTCGCCATGGTGAACGTCTTGCCCGACCCCGTGACCCCCAGCAAAGTCTGATGAGCCAAGCCGGATTCGATACCATCAATCAACTGGGCGATAGCCTGGGGCTGATCACCGGCTGGGGAAAACTGGCTCTCGAGTTGAAAGGCTTTACTCATGGGGACTCCAGGGAAATACGGCGCAGCGTGCTATTGAACCACAGATAGGCCAAAGCAGCACAGAGCAGGTTGGCCACAACGCCACCCACGAACAGGCCACCCAACCCAAATCCATAGCCCAACAGACACGAGATGGGGACAAACAGCACAAAGAAACGCAGCATGCTCAAAACAAACGCCTGCCGCGGTTGATGCAACGCATTCAACGCCGAGTTTGTCAAAATGATGACTCCCTGCAGGCCATAACCCAACGGCAGTATCCACAGATAATGCATCAAGAGACGCTGCACATCCGGCTCACGACTAAATGCCGGAGCGAGCCATGGAGAGCCGAGAACCAACAGCAGATAAATGGCCAGCTGGATCACCAGCACCATCTTCACTGCACTACGATAGGCTTCGTCGACCCGCCCTAACTGGCACGCCCCGCCGTTTTGACTGATAAAGGGTGGCAGGCTCATCGAAAGACTCAGAATAAATAGACAAGCCATCGACTCGAGCCGTCCACCAACCCCGTAAGCAGCCACAGCCTCCTGGCCATATTGCGCAACAAACGCCGTCAATATCACAGTCGCCAATGGCGTTAACATATTGGCCAACGCAGCGGGCATGGCGATCCGCAGAATTTCCACACCATCGCGATAGCAATGCTTCGGCACAGAGTGCCAGCTCAGTAAACGATATCGCTGCCCCAGCATCCAGAGCATTAATAGGCAGCCACACCCCCAGGAGAACAAACTGGCCATGGCGGCCCCCTGGATCCCCATGGCGGGAAATGGCCCAAGACCGAAGATCAAGAGTGGATCCAGCACGGCATTCACCAAGCTGGAGGCGACCATGATGGCGCTGGGAACCCGCGTATTGCCAAATGCCCGAAACACCGCATTGCCAACCATGGAAACCGCGAGAAAGCCACAACCGGCAAACCAGATGGTCATATACGAGAGGATCAGAGGCAGGGCCTGTTGGTCCGCCCCCATGGCTACAAATAGAGCCTCACTCCAGAGCAGGCCGGCACCACCACCGAGAACCATGAAGCCAAACGCACAGATCAAGGCGGCGGCGGCCTTGCGCTTCGCCTCTTCGAGTCGCCCTTGCCCCAGATAACGGCCAAGAATGGCACTGGTGCCAACACTCATGCCAATCGTCAAGCTGATTAGCGAGAAGGTAATCGGGAAGGTAAAACTGATGGCAGCCAGAGGGATAGTTCCCAGTTGGGCAATGAACCAGGTGTCGAGCAGATTGAAGCTCATCATGGTCAACATGCCGACCATCAGAGTCAGGGTCATACGGATAAGCTGTGGCCGGATGGGGCCCGTCAGCAAGCTGGCATTCAAATCAATAATTCCCCTGGGATTTAGCACTATTCTACCCTGTCGAAAGGGGCGTAAACAGACAACTAAAGTGCGAGTTTAGCGAATCACCACAGAAGCCAATATCCCCTCGTTAATTTGTCCGCCATCACACAAATCCCCCTTGACCCAACCAGCCGCAATCTCTAAGATTAGCCCCCTCTTCTAGAGATTCCCTCGTAGTTCAGTCGGTAGAACGGCGGACTGTTAATCCGTATGTCACTGGTTCAAGTCCAGTCGAGGGAGCCAATTCTTCTGCAACACCCCATCACTTATCCACCAAAAATGAGCAAAATGCGCCAAAACAATGCACAATTGGCGGCAGCGCTGTCTCTCGGCTATTTCGTTTCACCCATCCCGTCAGCATAAAACACTAAAAAACATATCTATTTGATTTTATTGTATTTTATTTTTTCAACTCTTTTTTGTTACATGCGTGCAAAGCCTTATGACAAGCGGGTTACAGCGAGGTTTAAAACTTTAACCCACACGGTTATCCACAGAAACCGTGGATAACTCTTGCCAAGCCAGACGGCACGGGACTTTGGGGAACTGTGCATAAACTCCAGAAGCAATTCCTTCCGAATATTCATCGCTAACTCGGTAGCCGGGAAGTAAATTTTGCGCCCCCGCAACCAGTGAGTTATGGAGGGCATCACCATGATGAAGCACGAAGAAAAACCGACTGTTGAAGCCACATTGATTAAGAATAATACCGCGTTGCACAGCAATTCACCGAACAGACCGTTTTTCCCCAAATAAGCCCCGCAGCGGTTGACAGTCTCCAGGCCAATCAGTAACATGCGCGGCGTCTCAAAGAGACTCTGTTCCCTCGTAGTTCAGTCGGTAGAACGGCGGACTGTTAATCCGTATGTCACTGGTTCAAGTCCAGTCGAGGGAGCCAAATTTCAATTCCTCCTTAGTTCAGTCGGTAGAACGGCGGACTGTTAATCCGTATGTCGCTGGTTCAAGTCCAGCAGGAGGAGCCAGTTTCAATTCCCTCGTAGTTCAGTCGGTAGAACGGCGGACTGTTAATCCGTATGTCACTGGTTCAAGTCCAGTCGAGGGAGCCAAATTTCAATTCCTCCTTAGTTCAGTCGGTAGAACGGCGGACTGTTAATCCGTATGTCGCTGGTTCAAGTCCAGCAGGAGGAGCCAAATCCTAATAAAGAAGGGACACCATGGTGTCCCTTCTTTGCTTTACTTCCCGTTTATTTTTTTCTACCGCCTATTTTTTCTTCTCTTTGTGTCATGCCTTGCTATGCTGCATTCGAATGAGGACATATATCTCTGTCCATGGCTCAATTTCAGCGTACAAAACCTGTCTGTTGAGGACTCCTAAATAGTCAATTGGAGCTTGGATGTCGATAGAATGATGGAGATCATTCCGATAACCGCCACAGATTTACAAGCATGGATGCGAGCAACTTTGTTTCATTTTATGGTGGTAACAAATCATGCGTAAACCGATGACCAAGCTACTGCATCAGGCTCTCGCCATCATGGTGGGTCTGCTGTTGATCAATGGCATAGCCATCTATCTAATCCAGCAACAACACCTCGATAAGAGCAACCAGAGCGTGGCGGCCACACTCAGGGTGGCATTGGCCACACCAGAAATATCCCAGCAACAATTGACGGCATTGCGCAACTCCCTGGAGTTATCTGCCATCACTGTGATATCGCAAGGTGCCAAGGAAAAGATAATGCAAAGCCAGAGTGACGAGAGTCGCTGGCTTGAAACCCTGTATCCAGCGCTGCAAAGCGAAGTAGTCCTCTCCCAGCCAGGCCAGAAGGCTCAATATCATCTCCGGCAGGCCATTTTGCTCCCCTCGCTGTTGCTCCAGCTTGCTCTGGCCCTACTCACGATCCTCGTAGCCATCATCAGTATGTATTGGCTTCAGCGTCGGCAGGTTGAACAGCTCAACGATGCGATCGTGCAAGAGATCCATGAGAAGGAACACGATCACGACACACTGATTCCCGAAATCAGTTCAGCGCTCCATAACCTGCGGGAACAACAACAAACCAGGTTGGAAACAGCGAACCATAGAGTCAACCAGCTGGAGCAGATCATCAATACAGACCCGCTGACCGGGGTATTGAATAGAACCAGCTTTAATCAGGATATCACCGCCATGTTGGGGGGGGACGCCCAGGTATCTCTGTCGCTGTTGGCGATCATCCGCGCCACCGAATTAACCACGATCAATCAACATAACGGCTATGTCGCCGGTGACAAATATTTACAGAGTGTTGCGGATCTCATCACCCGAGCCAGCAAGCGGTTATCCAATGCCAAGGTTTATCGACTGGCTGGCAGCGACTTTGCGGTATTGCAACCCCAGGGCAACAACAATCAGGCCCAAGTGCTGGGCGGTGAGCTCAAGATGCTGTTTGACCACTACATGAGTGAGCGAGAGTTGGAGAGTGTCGCCTACACAGGCCTGACGCTATTCCGTCCAGGGCAACTCGTCGACAGTATATTGGGTCGTGGCGATCTGGCCTTGGCCAAAGCCCAGACTAACATTGTGAACGGCTGGTACTTCCAGGAAAAGGATGTAGAAGACTATCTACAAGGTGAGAATTACTGGAAAAAGGTCATCACGGATGTCATCGATCGCCAAGCGATCTTGTTGATGCAGCAACCGATCCAGAGCATGAATATCTCAATCAAGGGCTACAGCGAAATCTTTGCCCGCTTCGTCGGTGAAAATGAACAGGTGATGCCAACAGAAACCCTGCTGGCCATGGCACAACGCCATGATCTACTGAGCCGACTCGAGCAGCAGATCATTGAACTGGTCATGCAGCAATACCCAACCCAGTCATCGAGCTTTCAACGCTGGGGAATTAACTTGTCAGCCAATGCCCTGATGAATAATGCCTTCATGATCTGGCTGGAGCGACAACTGCTTAAAGACAGCGCCGTCGCCGCCAATCTGGTATTTGAAATGGACGAGGAGTTGCTGGATTGCAATCTGGCGGCCAGCACCCGCCTGTTCGAAATGCTGCGCCGGGTTGGCAGTCGCTCCTGTATCTCGAAGTTTGGTAAAGGATTGGCCTCGTTCCGCCTCTACCGCGAATTGAAACCAGACTATATCAAGTTGGACCCGTCACTCATTAACGTGTTGGAGCGCGACCACACTAGCCAGCAGTTTATCCGCATGATCGTCGAGGTTTCTCACCGATTGGGATGTGTCGTCATCGCCGAAGGGGTCGAAACTATTGCCCAGAAGCAGTTGCTGGAGAGCCTGTTCATTGATGCGATTCAAGGCTACCTGATCGCACGCCCTTCGCCATTATCACAGGTGATCACCGGTCTGCCTGAGAGTGGTTCACTCCCGCTTTAGACGATGTAGCAAACGCAATACCTCATTGAGGAGCCGGAATCTTTCCAGCTCCTCTTTTCCATAGCGCGTCGAGAGCACAGAGGCATTTCCACGCTGTTTCATGTAGCGCGTGATTTGCAGCCGGTTAAAGCCGCCAATCCGATAGAAGAGTGATAGCAGATCCTCCACCGCCTCCCCCGGAATACCGTACTTTTCTGCGTACCCAGCCTCCCCGGGATGCAGAATGGAAACTCGTACATCGCGGATCAGAGCCTGCTCCTGCAGATACTCCAACCACTGCTCCACATACAACGGCTTGCAACCAGCCAGCAAATTGAAATGCCCCGCGCTATCACTGCGACACCGAGTCAGCAACGTGCAGGCCAGTTCATCATCATCGCAATCAAATGAGACATGCCCTGTCAATGACCAGTCCACGGCATGCACCCTGATCGTTGCTTCGCCCAACTTCTGACCCCGACACGTAAATGTAAACACGGCACCATTCCTGTAATCCGCTGGGTAGATCTGGCAGTCTAACCGAGTTAATCCTTTGAGGCATGTCTCAGATAACGGATTCTCCAGTCTCCGAATCCATAAGAGCTTACTTTTGTTATTAGACTGGGAGGAAACGAAGGGGGGATCATGCGCTCTTGGTACTATCTGCTTGTTGTATTTTATTTTTTCTGCCTGAACCTGACGGCTAGCGAAATCATTCGCGTCGGCGGTTATGCATTTTCACCCTTTGTCACCAAACAGCAGATGAGCTATCAAGGACTCTCTATTCAACTATTGGATGCCCTCAACCAGCTTCAAGATCGTTACCATTTTCAATTTACCCCCACCACCCCAGGTTCTCGTCATCTGGGTTTTGAGCATCGTCGTTTCGACATGATCTTTTTTGAAGACCCGGCATGGGGATGGCAGTCACAGGCGATCGATTTTATCCCTTTCAATATCGAAGATGGCGACGTCATGGTCGCCCTGGCAAGGCCGGGACGCGGAAATGATTTTTTTAACAATCTCGAAGAAAAATCGCTCATTGCAGTCGAAAACTATCACTACGGCTTTGCCAATATGGACAGCCGGGCCGACGAGATCAAAAAGAAGTTCAAGGTATTGCTGGTCAAGGATAACGAGCGAAGCCTGCAGGCATTATTGCGCCAACGGGGCGACATAGCCCTCGTCACCCACTCATACCTCCTGGGGCAATTGCAGCAACATCCAGAGCTCAAGAATCAGTTGCTGATCTCCTTGCAATTCGACAACTACTACCGACTGGGAATCATCCTACGTCCCGACCATAAGTTAGATCGCCTCCTGTTGCAGCAGTGGTTGAACCAACTCGAGCAGCAAGGTTTTTTTGAAAAGTTATGGTCAACGAGCAATCCGGGGATGAAACAACAGCCCCTCATCGAAAGACCAGCAGCAGAATTACCTATTCCACACTGACAAAAAAAGAGGCCATGAGGCCTCTTCCTGTCACGACAATGCGCTGCTATCAGCGCTGACTGATACTCGCCAACTTCTCAAAGTAGTCAGGGAATGTCTTGGAGGTACATCCCGGATCATTGATCGTGACCGGCGTATCACTCAGCGCAACCAATGAAAAACACATGGCAATCCGGTGGTCATTATAGGTATCGACCGCAGCATGCTGTAACCGGGCCACAGGCGTCACCTCGATGAAGTCAGAGCCCTCCACCACCTCAGCGCCGAGCTTACGCAGTTCGGTCGCCATGGCACTCAAGCGGTCGGTTTCCTTGACTCGCCAGTTGTAGATGTTGCGAATGGCAGTCTTGCCGGTGGCAAACAGAGCCGTGGTCGCTATGGTCATGGCCGCATCGGGAATATGATTCAGATCGAGATCAACGCCGTGCAGTTCACCCTGCTCCGCCTCGATAAAATCATCACCCCAGGTGATCTTGCCACCCATGGCCTCGAGGACATCCGCAAACCGGATATCGCCCTGAATGCTGTGCTTACCAATGCCTGTGACGCGAACCTTGCCCTTGATGACACCCGCGGCCAGGAAATAGGAGGCCGAGGAGGCATCGCCTTCCACCAGAAAATCACCGGGCGCAACATACTGTTGATTGCCCCGGATATGAAACGTCTGATAGTTGTCGTGAGTCACAGTCACACCGAATTGCTGCATGATGTGCAGCGTGATATCGATGTAGGGCTTGGAGACCAGCTCGCCCTTGATCTGAATTCGTGTATCGCCAGAAGCCAATGGCGCCGCCATCAAAAATGCAGTTAGAAACTGGCTGGAAACAGAACCATCAATATGAACATCACCACCGCTAAGCCCCTGCCCGGCAATGGTCAATGGCGGATAGCCCTCATTTTTCAAATAGCGGATCTGGGCTCCGGCTTCGCGCAAGGCATCCACCAGATGACCGATGGGGCGCTCTTCCATGCGGGGCTCCCCGGTCAGAGTCACTTCACCAGAGCCTAGACATAAGGCAGCGCACAGCGGACGCATTGCCGTCCCGGCATTGCCGAGAAACAGCTGCAAAGGTTCAGCCGTCACGAAGGGACGTCCCAAACCATGAACCAGGCATTCGGTCTTGTCAGCGGAGAGCTGATACTCCACACCCAACACCTTGAGTGCGGCCAGCATGTGGCGAATATCATCACTGTCGAGCAGATTGGTCAGACGGGTGGTTCCTTTGGCCAGAGCGGCCAACAGCAGCGCACGATTCGACACGCTCTTTGATCCCGGCAAATTGACGGTGCCCTCGACCCGGGCAATGGGTTCCAATGTCAGGGTGTTCATAACTTCCTGTTCTCTTACAACGAATGGACATCTAGCAGTCTTGCGGACAGTAACAGCCACAAGGGCCTAGGGCAAGCCATATGCTCGCGCAAATACCAATTGGCGAATCAGAATGGCCGGGAGATAACGGCAACCCATCAGGATTTATGTGCTGAACCACTGTCGGGTAATGAAGCCAGAGGCTCTATGATGAGCGCCCCTTCCTGATGATGAACCTGGCAGGTCTGGTAGTCTCTATCACTAACCACTTTGAGCCCGGCGATCTCGATCTTAACCCCGGCGAAAAGATGTCGTGCACAGAGTACCTTGGCTTGGGCCAGGAATGCCTCACGCTCTGCATTGACCGTCTCGTAATCCAGTAATTGACTCGTCAAGTTGTATTGCAGGTGGCTGCGGGTGGCGGCAATTTTCTGACTCAGCACATGACGCTTTTCTCCAATCGGAAGCATATGAACCTTGGCATCAGCATCATCCAACTGGTGCAGAGCCGCTTCACTCTGTTCAATCTGACTGCGAACCTCCTTCTTGTGTGCCAGCAATTCCGGGTAACGGCCGCTGATCACCAGTTGCGTTGAACTATCAGCAACGGCCCCGAGTGTCACCGCCATGATCTGCTGGCCAACAACGCTGATGCCCCCAACTAGCGAGCCTTTACTGCGCGAAGCGTCGGCCACCGTCAACGAGCCTGGCGTCTGGATCCGCGAATGGAGCAGTTGGCTTCCGATGTTGATATCCCCGCCCGCGAAGATATCGGCATACTGAGCAAAGCGAGCGGCAACCGCACCGGCACAACGTACCGTACAGGAATATCCCCCCTGCTCGTTGAGCGGATGACCGATGATCCCCTTCTCCACCAGCAAATCGCCCCCGACATCGAGACTGGCTGACTCCACCGGCGCTGACGCGCATCCCCTCACAGACGTTGCCGGTGATCATGATGCTGCCGGAAAACATCACATGACCAAATTTGGCATCGACATCGCGGATCGTGAGCACCTCATCAACCTGCATACCCTGCGCAATTTCCTGTGGCAAACCCTCCTGGGTCGCCTGCAGCAGGTTGGGATCCTCTTTACTGATCTGGGTTCCGGCACCGACCGTCCACGGCAACTCGACACCCGGCTTGGCCAGCAGGGGCTCTCCGGTGATCTTGAATCCATCTACGCCGGGCTCTGGTGGATGACGATACATAACCGCATCACCGGGCATGACAGTCACCATGACCCGCAAATCTACCCTATCGTGTTGCCGATCCTGAAGCTGTGGGCGCAAGACCCGCTGCCGCAATGTCTCCACCAGTCGCTCGAAGCGACTATCCGTGCCATTAAGGGGCAATTGACCTCGCGCAACAGCCGCCGTCAATACACTCCCCGAAGACAATTCCGAGACCCGGGCCAACAACTCGGCAATCGCATCGATATCGATCCCCTTCACGACCCCCGCCGTATTCAAGGCACTGCGCACCTGATCTTCGGTGATTGGCTTGCCGCCATACGGCGCAGTCACGGTAGCGCTCGCCGACATACCATCCTTGTTCGCCGCAACACTGACCTGACCGTCGAGGCGCCGAGCGACAATGACGACGGAGTGGCTTTTCGATTCGACACCTTCGGCCGGGGGATTTTTCAGTTCATTGAAACTTTTGGCGGCATCCTGCAGGGCCTTCTCACTGACCTGGTAATGGCAGAATGCAGATTGCTGTAACAGATTTCCCAACTGGCGGGCATCAACCGTCTCGTCAACTGGCTCTATCGCTAACAGAACAAACTGCCCATCCGAAGAGAGATAAAAGAACTCTGGCCCGAGTGCGCCAGCACCGAGCAGAGAGTGATCGGACATCGAAGAGTCAGTTGGAGGCATCATCTATCACCGAAAAGTGTACTCATGCACTTGATAACAGATTGCACAATAAAAATGCATGATTAAGGCAACAAACTGGGGATCTTTGAGGAAGGTATGCGGTAAATGTGCGACCTCGGCGCAGAGAGTCAGTTATCACCAACCACACAGATAGCGCCAAAAGCACAGGGCCCCGCAGGGCCCTGTTGTTACGCATGAAGCATCGTCGCCTAGTGGCTTAGCCGTGTTGCTTGGCAAAGCGCTCCATGAAGGCTACCAGTGCCTTGACGCCTTCCAGCGGCATGGCGTTGTAGAGGCTGGCACGCATGCCACCGACAATACGGTGCCCCTTGAGCGCCATCAGGTTGGCCGCCTTGGAGTCGCTGAGGAAAGCGGCGTCCAGCGCAGCATCCTTGAGCTGGAACGGAATGTTCATGCGCGAGCGACAGTTCAGCGCCACATGGTTGCTGTAGAAGTCACTGGCATCGATGTAGTCATAGAGGAACTGCGCCTTCTCGATGTTCTTCGCTTCGATGGCTTCCAGACCACCCTGGCGCTTCAACCACTTGAAGACCAGACCAGCCAGATACCAGGAGTAGGTCGGTGGCGTATTGAACATGGAGTCGTTATCGGCAGTAACCTTGTAATCGAAGATTGCCGGGGTGTCCGGGCGCGCCTTGCCCAACAGATCTTCACGGACCAGCACCACGGCCAGCCCTGACGGACCGATATTCTTCTGGGCACCGGCGTAGATGATACCGTATTGGCTGACATCGACCGGACGCGACAGAATGGTCGAGGACATGTCGGCCACCAGCGGAATACCACCAGTCTGCGGCAGATCGAACATCTCGATGCCTTCAATGGTTTCATTCGGGCAGAAGTGGACGTAAGCGGCATCGGCTCGGAACTGTGGCTTGTCCACCAGGGCAAAACCACCGTTATCCAGCTTGATCACGCCATCGACGCCCTGCACATCGCCAAACTTCTGCCCCTCGGTCAGCGCCGCCTTGGACCAGACGCCTGACAGCAGATAGTCGGCCTTCTTGTTGGCACCACCCAGCAAATTCTGCGGTACGGCCGCGAATTGACCGCGTCCACCACCGTGCATGAAGAGTACTTTGTAGTTATCGGGTACCTGCATCAAATCGCGCAGATCCTTCTCCGCTTCGGCGGCAACCGCCATGTACTCCTTGCCACGGTGGGAGAGCTCCATCACGGAGACGCCCAGACCACCAAAGTCGATGAATTCACGTTGGGCTTGCGCCATTACTTCTTCCGGCAGCATGGCCGGACCTGCACAAAAGTTATAAACCTTGCTCATCTTCTCTTCCGTTGGCTTCCTTGGAACTAACAGCTTTTACACCGAACCGTGATCCGGCGCAAAAGGTTTTTCATCGGGTCCGAGCGAGCCGCGCGGCCCACCGACCAAACGATGGATAAATAAACGGCGGCCCGCAGGCCGCCTCGTCTCATCAGACGTTATTCGTCAGCACCCTGTTCGGTGGCTGGCTCGTCGCCTTCGATGTCGGTCTCTACCGCCGCATCCACCTCGGTCACGACGGCATCATCGGCTAGCAGCTCGTCATTCTCGTCGACCACAGGCTCTGCGATACGTTCGAGGCTGACCACCTCTTCACCTTCCATTGTGCGGATCAGACGCACACCACCGGTGTTACGACCGATGATGCTGACTTCGGTGACGCGGGTGCGCACCAGAGTACCGGCATTGGTGATCAGCATGATCTCGTTTTGCTCGGTAACCTGAGTCGCGCCAACGACCTTGCCATTGCGCTCATCGACCTTGATGGAGATAACGCCCTGGGTGCCACGGCTGCGAGTCGGGTATTCGGACAGCGCGGTGCGCTTGCCATAACCGTTCGCCGTTGCCGTCAGAATGGCGCCATCTTCCCGCGGAACAATGAGGGAAACCACGCGATCGCCGCTCGCCAGCTTGATGCCACGCACCCCGCTCGCGGTCCGGCCCATCGGGCGCACACCCTTGCTGCTGGCCTTGGCTTCCGTCGCCTCGCCGTTGTCAGCTTCGCCATCGGACTCGTCGTTGAGATCCTCTTCCGACTCGTCAGCATCATCGGCTTCATTCTCGCCACGGCTATAACCTTCGGCGAAACGCACGACCTTGCCCGCATCGGAGAAGAGCATGATCTCGTTGCTGCCATCGGTGATATCCACACCGATCAGCTCATCGCCATCCTTGAGGGTAATGGCTCGAATGCCAGAACTCAGCGGACGGGAGAAGGCTGACAACTCGGTCTTCTTCACGGTACCGCACGCGGTGGCAAAGAAGACGTACTTGTCATCATCGTAGGACTTGACCGGCAGGATCGCGGTGATCCGTTCGTTTTCGTCCAGCGGCAACAGGTTGACGATCGGGCGACCACGGGCCGCACGGCTGGCTTCAGGCAGGTTGTAGACCTTGAGCCAGTAGACCTTGCCGCGGGTCGAGAAGCACAGGATGGTGTCATGGGTGTTAGCCACCAACAGCTGTTCGATGAAGTCTTCTTCCTTCATCTTGGTTGCCGACTTGCCGCGGCCACCCCGACGCTGGGCTTCATAATCGGAGAGCGGCTGGTACTTCACATAGCCTTCATGGGAAAGGGTCACCACCACATCTTCGGGGGTGATCAGATCTTCCATGTTGATTTCGATGCTGGCCGCCTGGATGACGGAGCGACGCACGTCGCCGAACTGGCTCTTCACCAGCTCCAGTTCTTCACGGATCACTTCCATCAGACGGGCCGGGCTGTTCAGAATGCGCAGCAGTTCGGCGATCTGATTGAGCAGCTCCTGGTATTCGTCGAGGATCTTCTCATGCTCGAGGCCGGTCAGCTTGTGCAGACGCAGATCGAGGATGGCTTGCGCCTGTTGTTCGGTCAGGAAGTATTGACCGTCACGGATACCGTACTCAGGCTCCAGCCATTCAGGACGGGCGGCATCATCACCGGCACGTTCCAGCATGGCGGCCACAGAGCCCAGCTCCCACGCTCGAGCGATCAGTCCGGCCTTGGCTTCCGCCGGGCTCGGTGAGTGACGGATCAGCTCGATAATCGGATCAATGTTGGCCAGCGCAATCGCCAGACCTTCCAAGATATGAGCCCGATCCCGCGCCTTACGCAGCTCGAACACGGTCCGGCGAGTCACCACTTCACGACGATGATCGATGAAGGCGGAGAGGATCTCCTTGAGGTTCAGGGTCTTCGGCTGGCCATTGACCAAGGCGACCATGTTCATGCCGAACACGTTCTGCAATTGGGTATGGGCGTACAGATTATTCAGCACCACTTCGGCCACTTCGCCACGACGCAGCTCGATCACGACACGCATACCGTCCTTATCGGACTCATCGCGCAGGGCCGTGATGCCTTCAATCTTCTTGTCCTTGACCAACTCGGCAATCTTCTCGATGAGACGCGCCTTGTTCACCGTGTATGGCAACTCGGTAACAATGAGACTCTCTTTGCCGTTCTTCTCGTCGGTCTCGATGTGGTGCTTGCCGCGGACATAGATCTTGCCGCGGCCGGTGCGGTAGGCGTCGATGATGCCAGAGCGACCGTTGATGATACCGCCGGTCGGGAAATCCGGGCCCGGAATGTACTGCATCAGCTCATCGATGGTCAGGGCGCCATTGTCGATCAGCGCCAGACAAGCCTCGACCACTTCGTTCAGGTTGTGAGGCGGAATATTGGTGGCCATACCGACGGCGATACCGGACGAACCGTTGACCAGCAGGTTCGGGATCTTGGTCGGCATCACGGCCGGGATCATCTCGGTACCGTCATAGTTCGGCACCCAGTCCACAGTTTCCTTGTCCAAGTCGGCCAGCAGTTCGTGGGCGATCTTGTTCATGCGGATTTCGGTGTAACGCATCGCCGCCGCGGAGTCACCATCGACGGAACCGAAGTTCCCCTGACCATCCACCAGCGTGTAGCGCATGGAGAAATTCTGCGCCATCCGCACGATAGTGTCATACACGGCGATGTCGCCGTGGGGGTGATATTTACCAATCACGTCACCGACCACACGGGCCGACTTCTTATAGGCCTTGTTCCAGTCGTTGCCCAGTTCGTTCATCGCGAACAGGACACGACGGTGCACAGGCTTCAAACCATCTCGCACGTCCGGTAGCGCTCGACCCACGATGACGCTCATGGCGTAATCCAGGTAGGAGCTCTTCAACTCTTCTTCGATGTTGATTGGCGTGATTTCTCTGGCCAGCTCACTCATATAACCCTAGGTCCCTACTTCAATCTACTTGAAAGCATAAAGGCGGCATTCTAGCACAAAAAAGGTCGATTCCCCAGCACCCAGAATGGGTTGCTGTCACAGCTCGCGTGCTTGGTTATAATGGCTCGTCGTCCACCGTAACCCGTCAGGGAATCAAGCCAGCATGAATGTCGATCATCAGGAAATCGCCAAATTTGAAGCCGTCGCCAGCCGCTGGTGGGACCTGGAGGGGGAATTCAAGCCACTGCACCAGATGAATCCCTTGCGTCTGGAGTGGATCCAACGACATAGCGAGGGGCTGTTTGGCAAGCAGATCCTAGATGTCGGCTGCGGCGGTGGCATTCTCAGCGAATCCATGACCCGCCAGGGGGCCCATGTTCTTGGCCTCGACATGGGCAAAGAGCCGCTGCAGGTGGCTCGTCTGCATGCGCTGGAGAGTGGTGTCGAGGTGACTTATCGCCAAGGTACGGTCGAGGCGCTGGCCGAAGAGTTGCCGGGTCGCTTCGATGTAGTCACCTGCATGGAGATGCTGGAGCACGTGCCCGATCCGGCTTCCGTGGTGCGCGCCTGTGCTCGCCTCGCCAAGCCCGGCGGTCAGCTCTTCTTTTCGACCATCAACCGCAACGCCAAGTCCTGGCTGCTGATGATCCTGGGGGCCGAGCAACTGCTACGACTGGTCCCCAAGGGCACCCACGATCACGCCAAATTCATCCAGCCGGCCGAGCTATCTCGGCATGCCGAGCAGGCCGGCCTGTTGCTGCGGCACATGAGTGGTGTGCGCTACAACCCGCTGCTGGGCCAGTTCAGCCTGAGCCGCGATGTCGACGTCAACTACATGTTGCACTGCCACAAGCCGGAGTAGAAACCATGCCGACGCCCCGCCGTTTTGCCGCCGTCCTGTTTGATCTGGATGGCACCCTGCTCGATACCGCTCCGGATCTGGGCGCCGCCGTCAACCATGTGCTGCGACGGGAGGGGATGGCGCCACTCGGCGATGAGATCATCCGCCGTATCGCCTCCGATGGCGCCCTGGGACTGCTCAAGGCGGGCTTCGGCGAGGAGCAACTGGCGCAAATGGATACTCCGGCGCTGCGCCAGGCACTGCTCGATTACTATGCCGACCACCTCTACGAAGGCACCCATCCCTACCCGGGCATGCCGGAGTTCATCGCCTGGCTCAATGCCCAAGGCATTCGCTGGGGAATCGTCACCAATAAACCAGCCTTCCTGACCGAGCCGCTGATGGCCCAGGTAGCCGAGCTGCCGCAGTGCGGCGTCATCGTCAGCGCCGATACCCTGCCGGTACGCAAACCCCATCCGGACCCCATGTTCTACGCCTGCGACCAACTGGGCGTGGCGGCCCGCGACTGCCTCTACGTGGGCGACCACATTCGCGACATCGAGGCTGGTCGCGCGGCCGGCATGCAGACAGCCATCGCCGGTTGGGGCTACATGGCACCCAATGAAGCGACCCACGAGTGGCAGGCCGACTGGCATTTTGCCGACGTGGCCGCCCTGCACCTCTGGTTGGCCCAGGGTTTAGCGGCTCATTAATCCACCAAGCCACCCGACTCTAATCACTCAAGCCATCCGGCTTTGGGCCGGGTGGCGCTAAACATGAAAAAAAAATATATTTTTTGTAATCGCCGCCAGGCCGCTTGGTAGCGGCCTTGTAAAGATCTATCCACAAGCTACCCCTCTGGCCCGCCGCTTGCGAGCCACCGCATCACCCGCTATGTTGTGCCGCAAATACCAAACAGCACTAGATATAGTGTTTTCTTCTGCTCGGAATGTGAACTGTGGAGCGCACTGCCGCCTTCCCAACCCGCCCAGGCCTATGGCCAGTTGCGCACCATCCGGGCCCTCGATAACGAACTTCAGGCCGGATGAGGCCCAATCAAAAACAGGGAGTGGTACGGGAATGAACAGCAATCTGCAGGTCACCAAGCGCGATGGTCGCACCGAGCCGCTGGATCTGGACAAGATCCACCGCGTCGTCACCTGGGCCGCCGAAGGGCTCGACAATGTCTCCGTTTCGCAAGTCGAGTTGCGCGCCCATATCCAGTTCTATGCCGGCATGAAAACCGCCGACATTCACGAGACCCTGATCCGCGCCGCCGCCGATCTCATCAGCACCGAGGCGCCGGACTACCAATACCTGGCCGCCCGTCTGGCCATGTTCCATCTGCGCAAGAAGGCCTATGGCGAATTCACGCCACCGCCCCTGTATCAGCACGTGCAAAAACTGGTAGCCGAGGGGCGTTACGATGCCCATCTGCTGGCCGATTACAGCGCTGCCGAATTCGCCGAGCTGGATGCCCATCTCAACCATGACCGTGACATGCTGTTTGCCTACGCCGCCATCAAGCAGCTCGAAGGCAAATATCTGGTGCAAAACCGGGTGACGGGCGAGATCTTTGAGAGCCCGCAGTTTCTCTACATGCTGGTCGCCGCCTGCCTCTTCTCGCGCTATCCGCAGGCCAGCCGTCTGGACTACGTCAAGCGCTTCTACGACGCCTGTTCGACCTTCAAGATCTCGCTGCCCACCCCCATCATGTCCGGGGTGCGCACCCCAACCCGCCAATTCAGCTCCTGCGTGCTGATCGAGTGCGATGACAGTCTGGACTCCATCAATGCCACCGCCTCGGCCGTGGTGCGCTATGTCTCGCAACGGGCGGGCATCGGCATCAACGCCGGTCGCATCCGGGCGCTGGGGTCAGAGATCCGTGGTGGTGAAGCCTTCCACACCGGCTGCATCCCCTTCTAC
>JAYRLO010000001.1:0-12065 GCA_041905215.1 Aeromonadaceae bacterium | reverse complement strand
GCTCTCAGGGCGGCGTGCGCGGTGGAGCGGCCACCGTCTTCTATCCGCTGTGGCATCTGGAGGTGGAATCTCTGCTGGTGCTGAAAAACAACCGCGGCGTTGAGGACAACCGGGTGCGCCACATGGACTACGGCGTGCAGCTCAACAAGCTGATGTATCAGCGCCTGATCCAGGGCAGCCACATCACCCTGTTCAGCCCCTCGGCCGCACCGGGTCTGTATGACGCCTTTTTTGCCGATCAGGCCGAGTTCGAGCGCCTCTATCTGCAATACGAGGCCGATCCGGCCATTCGCAAGAAGCAGATCAAGGCCAGCGAACTCTTCTCCTTGCTGATGCAGGAGCGCGCCGGAACCGGTCGCATCTACATCCAGAACGTCGACCACTGCAACACCCATAGCCCGTTCGATCCGAGCGTCGCGCCGGTGCGCCAGAGCAACCTCTGCATGGAGATCGCCCTGCCGACCAAGCCGCTCAACGACCTGCGCGACGAGACGGGCGAGATTGCCCTGTGTACCCTGTCGGCCTTCAATCTGGGCGCGCTGGAGTCGCTGGATGAGCTAGAGAACCTGGCCGATCTGGCGGTGCGCGCCCTCGATGCGCTGCTCGATTATCAGGATTATCCGGTACCGGCCGGGCAAAACGGCGCCATGTGGCGGCGCCCGCTGGGGATCGGCGTCATCAACTACGCCTACTACCTGGCCAAGAACGGCGTGCGTTACTCCGATGGTTCCGCGCTGGGGCTGACCCACAGAACCTTCGAGGCCATTCAGTACTATCTGCTCAAGGCCTCGGTGGCGCTGGCTCGCGAGCTCGGCCCCTGCCCCAAGTTTAGCGAGACCACCTATGCCCAGGGCATTCTGCCCATCGACAGCTACAAGCGGGATCTGGACGCCATCTGCGCCGAGCCCTTGACCCTCGATTGGGAGAGCCTGCGCCACGCCATCACCACCCACGGTCTGCGCAACAGCACCCTGACGGCACTGATGCCGTCGGAGACCTCCAGCCAGATCGCCAACGCCACCAACGGCATCGAGCCGCCGCGGGGGCTCATCAGCGTCAAGGCTTCCAAGGATGGCATCCTGCGTCAGGTGGTTCCCGATTACATCGCACTGAAAAATCAGTACGAGCTGCTCTGGAGCCAGCCTTCCAACGAGGGTTACCTGCAGCTGGTCGGCGTGATGCAGAAATTTGTCGATCAGTCGATTTCGGCCAACACCAGCTATGATCCGGCGCGCTTCGAGGGCGGCAAGGTGCCGATGAAGCAGTTGCTGACCGATCTGCTGACCGCCTACAAGCTCGGCATCAAGACGCTCTATTACCACAACACCCGTGATGGTGCCGATGATAGCCAGCAGACCCAGGATGATGGTTGTGCCGGTGGTGCCTGCAAGATTTGAGTTCGATAATATCCCGCCAGGGAGAAATGCTTGTCAGTTCAGAGGTTCGGGAGAGAGAACCTCTCTCGCCAACTCGCCGTAAACCCTTCCCTGGGGGCTCGATGGCGGCATCCCTGCCGCCAACGGTTGGCTCAAAAGGCTATCTCTCCCTCACTGGCTGGCATTGCCCGCCAAGGGGTGGTTTTCACGACGAGGTAGAGCGCTCTAGCGCCCTGCCGTCTCAGATCAACCGAGCCGCCTGAACGAGACCCCAGGCGATAACTGTTTAAGGATCCAGACCGTGGCATACAGTACATTCAGCAAACAGGCCAATAACCCACTGCAGGAGCCCATGTTCTTCGGCCAGACGGTGAACGTGGCGCGCTACGATCAGCAAAAGCATGAGGTGTTCGAGAAGCTGATCGAAAAGCAGCTCTCCTTCTTCTGGCGCCCGGAAGAGGTGGATGTCTCACGGGATCGCATCGACTATCAGGCGCTGCCCGCGCATGAGCAGCATATCTTCCTGTCGAATCTGAAATACCAGACCCTGCTTGACTCCATTCAGGGACGCAGCCCGAACGTGGCCCTACTGCCGCTGGTATCGTTGCCCGAGCTGGAGACTTGGATCGAGACCTGGGCCTTCTCCGAGACCATTCATTCGCGCTCCTACACTCATATCATCCGCAATCTGGTCAAGGATCCGGCTCAGGTGTTCGACGACATCATCGTCAACGAACAGATCATCAAACGGGCCGACGATATCGCCCGCTATTACGATGAGCTAATTTCCGCGACCCAGTTGTGGCAACTGTTTGGCGAGGGCGAGCATCAACTCAATGGTCACACCGTGCGAGTCTCCTTGTATGAGCTCAAGAAGAAGCTCTATCTGTGCCTGATGAGCGTCAATGCGCTGGAGGCGATCCGCTTTTATGTCAGCTTCGCCTGCTCCTTCGCCTTTGCCGAGCGGGAGCTGATGGAGGGCAATGCCAAGATCATCAAACTGATCGCTCGCGATGAGGCACTGCATCTGACCGGCACCCAGCACATGCTCATTCTGCTGCAAAGCGGCAAGGATGATCCGCAGATGGCGCAAATCGCCGCCGAGTGTCGCGCCGAGAGCCAGGCGCTGTTTATCCGCGCCGCCGAGCAAGAGAAAGAGTGGGCCGACTATCTGTTCAAGGATGGATCCATGATTGGCCTGAACCGCGACATCCTCTGTCAGTACGTCGAGTTCATCACCAACGTGCGGATGCAGGCCGTCGGACTGGAGGCGCCATTTGCCGAGAAGCCAAACCCGTTGCCCTGGATCAATGCCTGGCTGAGCTCCGACAATGTGCAGGTGGCGCCGCAGGAGGTGGAAGTGAGCTCCTACCTGGTTGGCCAAATCGACAGCGAGCTCAATGCCGGCGATCTGGATGGTTTCAGCCTGTGAGCGATACCTCCCCGGCCTGTCTTGTCACGCCACGCGGCCGTTTTGTAATTCAGCCCGGTGAGACGCTGCTCGCCGCGTTGGAGCGCACCGGTCATACCGTCGAATACCAGTGCCGCAGCGGCTATTGCGGCAGTTGCCGTCTGCGCCTGAGCGATCCGCAACAGGCACAGCACCTCTTTTATCCAGAGCCACCGCTCGCCCTAGTGGGTACGGCCCAGGTGTTACCCTGCTGCTGCCAGAGTCGGGGGACCATATCGCTGCAACTCCCCCAGATTGACTGACGGCCGTCTGATGGCCACCCATCTTGCTCCCCTCCACCAGATTGACTTGTAAGGTGTGGATCCTAAGCTCAAGACAACACTTCACGGTTGAGGAGCCACCATCATGTCTCGCCGATACCTGATCGTCCTACTTGGCAGCCTGCTCGCCACCCTATGGACCAGCGAAGCCCTGGCTACCGACTCGCCACTGGAGAACTATCTGCGCCAACAAGCGCTACGCGATCAGCTCAAGGCAACCTATGGCGCGGCTGTGCTGCCGCGCATCGATCAATGGCTCACCACCCTAAAGCGCCAGGAGAGCATGGCCGAGCGCAGCAAGATCGAAAGTGTGAACAACTTCTTCAATCAACTGATCTATGTGCCCGATCAGCGGCTGTGGGGAAAGGATGACTACTGGGCTCGACCGCTGGAGTTTTTAGGGGCTCGAGGGGGCGACTGCGAAGACTACAGCCTGGCCAAGTATTACACCCTGATGGAGCTGGGAGTTGCGGAGGAGAAATTGCGACTGGTCTACGTCAAAGCCCTCGATTACAACCAATTTCATATGGTGCTGGCCTATTACCCGACCAAGAAGTCAGATCCACTGGTGCTGGATAACATCAAGGCAGCCCTCTATCCGGCCAGCAAACGCCCGGATCTGCTCCCGGTTTACAGCTTCGATGCCAAGAGCCTGTGGATCATGAACCAGCGCAAAGAGTCACAATTAGTCGGTGATGCCGATCGGCTCAAGCTGTGGACCGACTATCGCAGTCGTATCGGCGATGGCAATTTCAAATCTCCGCGCATGAGTCTCTAAATAGCCGCACAAAATTATGCGACATCAACACAGAAGCATACGCTGACACACCATGAACCCACCCAACGTGCTCCACTGCATCATCCCTGGCTCAGAGGGTCAGCTTAGCGTTACCTAAGTCGCAGTGGCAGGTGGTCGGCGATTCGGAAGTCATTTAGCAGAACCAGGAGCGGCTCAATGCAACCCTCGTAATGCCGGAGCAGCGGCGGGATGCATCGGGATCAGGCTTGCGGCTTGCTCCATATGAGCAGGCAACCGGAACAAATTGGCATAGGCTGAAACCTTTTTATTAAAGGATTTTCGATGTTGCCAATAGCCGGTAATCAGTTCGCTGACCACCCGGTTGTCCATGGTGTCGGTGGTAACCACGATCGCCGGTAACGCCAATGTCGGCGTGTTAGCCAGCACGCCAGGGTACAAACGCCCCGGAATCTGGCTGGCCCGATAAAATGGGTATTTCTCTGCCGCACCTGGGGTGTTTTTGGGCCGGATGGGCACAAACTGAATGGCGCAACGCTTGGATACATCCAGCACTCGTTTATTGGGATGACCGATGACCGATGCCCAAGCATCAATTTTTTGTTCACAAAGAGCCGCGCCTGGATCCTCGACCGCAACCGCCTGTTTGTTGATATCAGGCAGTCCAAAGTTCTTGAGCACTATCTCTGCCGTAGCTCGGGTTCCTGAATTCTCAGCCCCGAGATAGACGGGCTTCCCCTGCAAAGCTGAAATATCGGCCACCTGATTTTGCCGAACCATCAAGGTGATAGGCTCAGCATGGGTTGCCATGATGGAGCGCAACTGCGGAATGGCCTTCCCCTGATAGGGCCCCTCTCCGCGCTGAGCCCAATACAAGAGATCGCCTTGAACCAGAGCCACATTGACCACCCCGTCACGTAGCAACTGCAAATTTTCGGCAGCCCCCTCACTGGGCATCACAGAGCAACTCAGATCGGGATCATCCAACGAGGCCAGACGACAAAACTCGCCAGCAATCTGAAAATACACCCCTTCAATGTCCCCCCCGGCAATCACAATGGGCTCACGGGGCGCCCCGTGACTTACCGGGCTAAGGATCGACAGCAAAAGTACCAACAGCAGGAGACTACAACGAGTGCCCATCGTTACCTCCCATCTGTGGGTAGCCGTTGAACTCCAACTCCAATAACAAGGAGGGATCAGAGGCACCTTCAACCAGTACACCAGCGCCCAGATCGTGGACTGTGACGTTGTGTAAAATCCAGTAGGTCGGGGGGAGATCCGCCACCCAAGGAACCAGGATCCAGCTTGGCTGCATCTTTTCCAGCAGCAAGAAGCTCTGTTTGTTGGCCGTGAAATTCCCCAGATGATGAATAGCTCCCGATGCGCCAAGCTCAGCCAGCCGTTCAAAACACAACTCAGGCAACACATCCGGGGATGCTTGCCACTCCAGTTGTAGCTTGCTTCTGGTCGCAACCAATTCACGCAACTGCGGCCACCAGGGATCAGCCAACAGAATCAAGGGGATCGGCAACACCAATGTGGGTTCGGCCAATGCCAGGGGCCATATTCGCTGAAACTCCAACCAGAGACGCTCTGCGTCGCTATTTAGGCTATGCCGCCAGGAGCTCAGGATGGTCCAGGGGATCGACAATCGCTGGTAGAGCAGCATGTCCCCCTGAGTGGAGACAAATCGACACGGGGGCACCAGAGACGATCGCGCCTGTGGATTCTCATGGCTCATGATGGTTTGTCGCCAACTGAGCAACTTCAGCTTGCGGCGCAGATAATTACGATGCTTTTCCTGAATCAGTTGGTTCACCGATTGCGACAGCGCATCCAGCTCCCGGATAGCGGAGTTGGGTAACGCCCCAGGAAGATGATTCACAGACAAAATGGCAATTCGCTCAATGGCGCGCCGCAGGGGCCGCAACAGGATATGACCAAACAGTGCAATCAGGAGTACAGCCAGCGGCAAACCAATCCCCAGGATCCAGAGCTGTGACTGCACGGCTCGCCATAGATAGCCATAGGCGTAACCGCGGTGCCCCTCGATATACAAGGTACCAAGGATATTCCAGCCATCGGTAATTTCGCGGGAGAGTTCGGTTCGGGGAAATGCCAGGGAGTGCACCAGCCAGTCGGGGGCAGAAGCCTTGTCATCGGCAAATTCACGTTTAAACAGAAGCTTGCCATCGGGATCAACCAGACGGATGGATTTGACATAACCGCCATCAAACATGGCATTGACTATGGTCTCGGCCATGACCGGATCGCCGCCAAGGAAAGCCCCTTGCAACACCAACCCCAGCGAGGTGGATGCAGTTTCCAGATTGGCGGCCATCTGGTCATGGATGGAGTCCCGCACCATATTGAGCTGAACGCGAACCAACAGTAAGGTGACCAGCAGCAACATACCAATCATGCAGGCATTGAATAACCGGGAAAGCGTCATGCTTGCCCCCTGTCCGTAATAAACCGTTACCCAAAGCCTAGAAAACAGAGCAAGAAATGTACATATCAGCCGATTTTAAACATTTATTATCTTTCCGATTTATCGGCGTCTCATCACTCTCTTAGTTAATCTGGATCTTGCTGCCAGCGTTTGTCGGCACTTCCGTGACCGGACGCCAGATCAGGGCACCATTGGTCTCGTAGTCATTTTCCCGCGCACAGACCAACCACTCATTCCCAGCCTTGATGCGCGCGCCTTTGGAGTACTTCTGGCCATCAAACCAACAGACTCGCTCATTGACGCCATTCACTGGCACAACCAATTCAGTGCGACGCGACCCGGTACTGATGACAGTATTACCAGAGGCACTATCAGAGCCAACCACCAAGTTTTCAGCTGCCAAGGGTGCGGAACACAGAGCCACCAACAACCATGTTACAGAAACAAATTGCATAAGAAGTCCCTCATTTCGTCTTGAGATATGGGAGATAGCGGATAACAACAGCCTCTGCTAGCATGGCGCATAACCTCGTTTGGAGCCACTTATGCCCGCTCATTCCCACATGGCGCTGCTGGTTGTTGACATGCAGCAAGGTCTCTTCTCATCAGAGCAGAGTCGCTACCGCAGTGCCAGCGTCGTTGCCAATATCAACCTGCTGATCGACTTCTGCCATCGAGAAGATATTCCCGTCATCTTCATCCAGCATGATGGCCCTGTGGATGATGTTTTGGAGCCGCACACGGATGGATGGCAACTGCTGCCACAACTGCATCGGCAGCCTGGCGACCATCTGGTTCGGAAATCAGCCTGTGATGCCTTCTACCATACGGGCTTACAGCCCTTACTCTACTCGTTGGGAGTGAGGCGCCTGATGATTAGTGGCTGCGCGACGGATTTCTGTGTCGACACCACGCTACGCGCGGCAGCTAGTCTCGACTACCAAATTATCGCGGTACAAGATGCCCACACCACAGCGGATCGTCCGCACATGAACGCCTCCCAGATCATCGAGCACCACAACTTCATGTGGCAAAACCTGCTGATCCCGGATCCGGTTCAACTTCTCAGAACCCGGCAAGTCCTTGATGGTTTATAGATCCTACACCATCGAATTCACGCAAAACTGCAGCCAAGCACCGAAAGCTGATTGCCCAGCATTGCTCTTTTTTGCTAGTTTACATGCCTCACCAGACATGGAACGACAAGCTGAGTGACTTGACGTTGCATTTATAACGTTGCGCATGAGGGACCGAAATGAGCCGAGTATCACTGGAAAAAGACAAGATCAAGATCCTGTTGCTGGAGGGCGTCCATCCAAATACAGTCGACACCTTCAAGGCAGCCGGTTACACCAATATCGAATACCTCAAGGGCTCTTTGGAAGAAGCAGAGCTGATTGAGAAAATCCAGGATGTCCATTTCGTCGGGATCCGCTCACGCAGCAACCTGAACCAACGTGTACTGGATGCGGCCAAGAAGCTGGTTGCTATCGGTTGTTTCTGCATCGGCACCAACCAAGTCGATCTGAAGGCTGCCGCCGCTCGCGGTATTCCAGTTTTCAACGCCCCCTTCTCCAACACCCGCAGTGTCGCCGAACTGGTACTGGGCGAGATCCTGTTGCTGCTGCGCAACATTCCAGCCAAGAATGCCAAAGCGCACCGTGGCGAATGGGACAAGAGCGCCAATAACTCAGTAGAAGCCCGCGGCAAGAAGCTCGGCATCATCGGCTATGGTCACATTGGTACTCAACTGTCGATCATCGCAGAAAGCATCGGCATGAAGGTTTACTACTACGACATCGAAAACAAGCTGTCGTTGGGTAACGCCACCCAGATCGCCACGCTGGATGAACTGCTGGCAATGTCCGATGTGGTCAGCCTGCATGTGCCAGAGACTCCTTCGACCCAGGATATGATTGCCGCCGACCAGTTAGCCAAGATGAAGCCAGGCGCTATTTTGATCAACGCCGCTCGCGGCACCGTAGTCGACATCGAAGCACTGACTGCTGCCATGGCCAGTGGTCATCTTTCCGGTGCCGCCATCGACGTATTCCCGGTTGAGCCGACGGCCAATGGCGAGCCGTTTGTCTCTCCGCTACAAGCCTTCGACAATGTCCTGTTGACTCCGCATATCGGTGGCTCAACGCAAGAAGCTCAGGAAAACATCGGTCTGGAAGTTTCTAGCAAGCTGGTGAAATACTCCGATAACGGCTCAACGCTCTCAGCCGTCAACTTCCCGGAAGTTTCACTGCCCGAGCATCACGATGCGAGCCGCTTGTTGCACATTCACCGCAATCAACCGGGTGTACTCAACAAGATCAACCAATCGTTTGCCGAGGATGGCATCAACATCGTAGGGCAATATCTGCAAACGACCGCAGATATCGGCTATGTGGTGATCGACGTACAGACCGAGCGTAGTGAAGAGGCTCTAGCCAAGATCAAGCAGATCGACGGCACTATCCGCGCCCGCATCCTGCACTGATCGATGCTGCACTGATAGATGCTGCACTGATAGATGTAAGTGCCGTCCATGAAAAAAGAGCCTGTGAGGCTCTTTTTTTTTTGGAGCAAAGACAGCTCTCGACCGGAAACTACTCGAGATTGAATACCACGCTGACGCTGTCAGCAAAACGAATATCTTCCGCCAGATAGCTATCCATTGGAGCCGGAGCATTCATCATCATACGACCACGCATCAACGATGGCTGATCGTCGTTGGTATACTGAATCGAGTAGATCTTACCCAGTGTCATACCATAAGCTTTGGCCAATTCAGCGGCCTTGGCCTTCGAATCATTGATAGCCTGCTCGCGAACCTGACTCAAATAACGACTCTTGTCGCGCAAATCATATTGAATGCTTTGCACTGCATTGAGACCGGACTTCAAAGCAACATCAATCACTTGGCCCACTCGATCCAACTGGTAGACCCGAACCGTCACATCTCGTGAGGCCCGATACCCATTCAGCTTGAGTGCCGCTCCACTATTCTGACTGTATTCAGGCGCCAGCCGCAGATTGCCAGCAACCATTTCCTGCCGCTTGAAACCGGCGAGTTCCAATGCATTGACGAACGAAGCCACACTGGTATCCACCGCTTGACGGGCCTTCTGTGGCGTTTTTTCCTGGGTAGCGATGGAAAAAGACAAGGTTGCCATATCCGCAGGCACCCTGATCTCGGCACTGCCATTGGTCAACACATGCGGTGTCGTTGGAACACCCAACTCTTGCGCAGCAACGGATGTGCTCAACAAAAACAGCAGCAAAAAACTATTTTTCAACATGATTAAAACCTGTCAGGAAAAGACTCAGAAGAGGTGTGTCAGATCTGGGGTTTCCGGCAACAGAGGCATCTGTGACGGTTCAGATCCATGCTCAAGATAGAGCGAGGTGTAGGCGAGTGAAACGTCCTGATTCATCGCCACAGGAGACGAATACTCAACAGGCTCACGACTCTCGCCAAAGAAGGCATCCAATGTTTCATCCGCATCAGAGACTACAGAGGTCAATGCCAGAAAATGATCCCCCTGGGCACCGATATACGGAGTCAGCACGGAGGGGTCAATAAAATCGGCTTCACTGTCAGCCAACGAGGAGAGCAACGAAGAGGTTAACGGCAGTTCATCGAGCGAGAGATGACGCACGCCAGCTTCATCATCAATCACGATCTGAGTCGTTGCCAGCTCAGTAGCAGAAACCACCGGAGAAATAGCCAGACGTCCCGAGGCAAAATCAACACTCAGATAGCCCAGTGGGTTTCCGTGAACATCGGAGACCTCTAGGTCTTCAAGTATCATGCCCGGCAATTGGGAATGAAAGCCGACCGCCGTCTGGCAGTGAATAGAATTCCCCTGCCCTTCGTAGCGCACACCTTCAACTTCCAGCCAATTGATCTTTGACACATGGCCTCCCAACACAGACTTCCAGCCCCCACAAAACCAACGGCTAGTTAACCAACTCAGCCGTCTGCAAGCAACCTTTTATCGCCCAAAAGCTGAACAGCCCCCATACAACTGAGCATTTAATCCAAACTCTCGGGCCGAACTGAGACATTTCAGCTCGGCCCGTCCCCTTGGTTACTTAATCACACCATCATCATGCAGGTAGTCCTGCAGATCCTGCAGGTCAGAACCCAAGCCATCCAAGATAATCGTCAGGTCTGGCGTTCCACCACCACTGGCATTGCCCGCACTGTAGACCTTAACAACCGCATCATCCCCACTACCGGTAATCGTCAGATAGTTGGAAAGGTTACCGGTTGGATCATTCAATACATCACTCAGATCCAACTTATCTTGATCGAGCGTGAAGTCCTTGATGGTGTCCGCATTACCATCCTTATCCGCCGTCATGAATTTGAATACATCGCCGCCATCACCACCGGTCAGAATGTCTGCACCCAAACCACCACGCAGTGTATCTGCGCCGCTGCCACCAGACATGGTATCGTTGCCTGCACCGCCAGACATGGTGTCATTGCCAGCGCCGCCAAATATTGCATTCGCTGAGCTATTACCAGTAAGCGTATCGGCATAATTCGACCCGATGAGATTTTCGATACTATTCAAGGTATCGGTTCCTGCGCCACCCGTATTCTGTCCAGAGCTGATCGCCAAGCTGACATTGACCGTGGCCAGACTATCGATATAGGTTGCGGTGTCAATGCCATCCCCACCATTGAGTTTGTCATCGCCTGCACCGCCATCGAGGATGTCATTTCCATAGCCACCATTGAGGGTATCATTGCCACCCAGTCCGATGAGAATATCATCCCCGCTATCACCATTGATGGTATCGACACTTCCATCTCTGCCCAGCAAGATCTCATTACGATAGGTGCCATCGAGAGTGCTTTCGCCAAGTTGTACTCGGTCAATGGAAACATCGCCCACATCGGTAACCGTTGTGGTGCCAAGTACAGTGGTGTAGGTAAATGAACCACCATTGACATCCCCTGATGTCGATTCAGTAAACGTGACATCAATAGTGCCATTAGCAATGGACCCACCTACCGCATTGGCCACGGAGCTAATATCAAGGAGTGAACTGTTATCTCCCGTATCATTAGCCAGCAGAGCCCATTCCGGGATCACGATAGTGTCATTGCCACCAGCGGCGTTGGCATTCGTGACCACCAGATCATCCCGAATGACTAATGGAGAGGCAGCCGGATCGACGGTTATTTGCAAAGAGGCAGAATCTCTGTCGCCATCATTGTCAATGAGGGTAAAGCCGACCTGCTCTTGCACCAGAGTCGTGACACTGGATGGTGGTGAGTATTGATAGACACCGTTATCCATATCAACCGCAATCTTGCCACCAGCGGCGGTAGTCACCGTCAATAAATGAGTGGTCAGATCATAGGTCGCATTATTCAATGCACCGCCATCACTATCGACCACGGTTGAACCATTGAATGTATAGGTGATGCCGCCAACAACGATCGATTCAACATGACCTCCATCTGCACCAAACGTGCCCCCCGTGGTCAGAACCCCATTGAGCGGACTGGCATGGGCAATGTTTACCAGCGTCGAGGTCAACTGACCCAGGTCTGTGATGATCTGTGAATTGGTATTGGTTCCGGATCCAGTTCCGTCATAGGCAATCGGATCAAGAGCCGACGCCACCGAGCCCGTACCCATGCCCAGTGCATAGGCACGAATATCGTTGTCATTGACAAATTTCGTCCAAGCTTGCTCTTCGGTAGGATTTATACCTGGGCTACTACTGGGCACATTAG
>JAYRLO010000218.1:0-5241 GCA_041905215.1 Aeromonadaceae bacterium | reverse complement strand
GTCAGCCTGCCGCAACCCTCGGAAGTGGTTGCGGATCCGCAATTGTCACTGAGTTTCTAATCAACGCCGATAGGTGGTGCCGCAGGGGATTTTGAGCCTAAGACCGCGAAGGTTCGGCATCATTGATGGCCAGCGATTGCTGGTCTGGATCCGGGTTGCCATCGGCCGCAGCCTCGGAGCCGAACACTCCTTGCTCAACGAGCCCCTGCAGGGAGTCTCCCAGCCGTGCGCCGCCCTCGGCAACCGAATGCCAGGCGCTGAGGCTCTGGCTCTGTACCGCCTGCAGCCCGGCCTGCCAGTAGTGGCTGAGTGCCTGTTGCGTGGCTAGCCATTGCTGCTGAAGTGTGTCGCCGCTCGAGGCTATTCCTTGTTGAACAACCTGATGGCTGTGGTCGATCGCCTGTACGCAGGTATCGCTGCCTTGGGCCACATACAGCTGGGTACCCTGATATTTTTCGCTGAACCAGCCTGTGAGTTGGGAAGCCATGGTGGTGGCCTCTTCCCGGCCTTGTTGACTGAGACTCTGGCTTTGTTGCATCAGATCGTTGCCAAGCTGCTGGCTCTGTTGCCATAGATAGCCGCCGACGGGGCTGAACGGGATCAAAAACGCGAGGCTGAGGAAAATTGGATAAAACGTCTTCATCGGTATGGCTGGTGGATGGACTCAAGGCTGCGTCACTCTACTCCAGCTGGACGCAAGAAAAAAGGCGCCGCAGCGCCTTTGTCCAAATAATCCTGCTCTTCGCCTGACCGGGTTTACGCCTTGGTCGGGATCGTCGCCAGCAGGGCGGTCAGCAGTTGCCAGAAACGGGCGACGGCCGGGATGTGAACCTTCTCATCGGGGGAGTGGGCGCCGCGAATGGTTGGTCCGAAAGAGACCATATCCCAGTGCGGGTAGGAGGCCTTGAACAGACCACACTCCAGCCCGGCGTGGATCACCATGACCTCGGGCAGTTCGCCGAACAGGGTCTGATGGGTGTCACGCAACAGCTGCATGATGGGTGATGCCGGATCCGGCGCCCATCCTGGGTAGCCGCCACGCAGCTCGCAGCGTGCTCCGGCCAGCGTGAAGAGGGAGTGGGTCATCTGCTCGACATAGCGACGCCCCTCGTCATTGAGTGAACGGATCAGGCATTGGACGAAGATTTGACCGGCTTCGGTCTTGATGACTCCCAGGTTGGTCGAGGTCTCGACCACGCCAGCAATTGCCTGGCTCATGCGGATGACGCCGTTTGGACAGGCAACCAGAGCGGCCAGCAGACGGCTCTGGGTATCGCCGTCGAAGCATGTCGCCGGTTGCTCGGCATCTTGCAGGGTGATCTGCAGGTTGCTGTCTACCTCACTGAGTTCCTGACGCAGCAGGACGGCATGTTGTTCCAGGCGAGTCGCCAGTTCGGCGCCTTGGTCGGCTGGCACCAACAGCAGGGCCTGAGCCTCGCGGGGGATGGCGTTACGCAGGGTGCCCCCTTCGATGTGGCTCAGGCGCAGCGGTAGTTGCTGGCTCAGGGTCAGCAGCAGGCGGGCCAGCAGTTTATTGGCATTGCCGCGCTCTTCATGAATGTTGCCACCGGAGTGACCACCGCGCAGCCCCTTGACCTGCAGTTGATAGGCTTGCCAGCCGCTGGGTGTGGCTTCGGCGGTGAAGTCGAAATGGATATTGGCATCGATGCCACCGGCGCAGCCCATATAGACCTCGCCGTCCTGCTCGGAATCGGTGTTCAGCAGGATCTCGCCATCCAGCAGACCCGGTTCCAGACCGAAGGCTCCGGTCATGCCGGCTTCTTCGTCGATGGTCAGCAACACTTCCAGAGGGCCATGCTTGAGATGGGGATCGGCCAGCGCCGCCAGGCAGGCTGCCGCGCCGATGCCGTTATCGGCACCGAGCGTGGTTCCCGTGGCGCGAACCCATTCGCCATCCACATAGGCGCGGATTGGATCGGTGGTGAAATCATGGGCGGTGTCGGCATTGGCTTGAGGCACCATGTCGATATGGGCCTGCAACACGACGCCTTTGCGATTTTCCATGCCCGGAGTGGCTGGCTTCTTGATGATGATATTGCCCACTGCATCAGTCTGGACCTTGAGCCCCTGTTCTTGGGCCCAGTTTTGGATCCAGCCACTCAATGCCGCCTCATGTTTGGACGGGTGGGGGATCGAGCAAATCTTGTCAAAGAAGAACCACAACAGGTTCGGGGAGAGATCGGTCAATGCGGTCACGTTAAGCTCCTATCGCGGTAGTATGGCGCTGAATAGAGGCATCATACCCTGCTCTAGTGGCTTATGTCAGCATAGTGTCTGGGGTGAATTGTTTATCCTGTGTGGTCTGTTTCGTCTGGTTATATGTCTCGATGTGGCGGAAGTTGCTAGCCGGGTATTTGGTGCGCCATTGGGTCAAATAACGGCTCTAATCATGCTCACCGACGGGGTGGGCTCGCTGACCCGGTGTGAACCCGGGCCCGAAAAATTGGGTCACTCGGTAGGCGATTCGATTCATTTGGATTCCTCTGTGCCCCATGGTGAGATTTTCAGCAGTCGATCCTCTTTTTTGTGCTGGCATGGCTGGTTGGGCCTCTTTATAATTGTGCCCGAATTTTGCATCCAGCATGAAACCTCACGGGCAATAGGTTGGACTCGGCAACAATCATAAGGTCTAACCGCTGTCTGGGTAGCCGTTTGTGCTGAATGGTCACGTTACCCGTGTCGTCGATGGGCGCTCAGCCCTCGATTCATTCAGGAATGTCACTCCATCTCCAAGGAACCGAGAAATCCATGTTAGAGAAACTATTTAAACTCTCTGAACACAATACCTGTGTTCGCACCGAACTGTTGGCAGGGTTGACCACCTTCCTGACCATGGCCTACATCATTTTCGTCAACCCGAGCATATTGGCACAAACCGGTATGGATCAGGGTTCCGTCTTTGTGGCGACCTGTCTGGCAGCGGCTTTCGGCTGTTTCATTATGGGTCTGTATGCTAACTATCCGGTTGCTCAGGCTCCGGGTATGGGTCTGAATGCCTTCTTCACCTTCGGTGTTGTGATGGGTATGGGGTACACCTGGCAGGTGGCGCTGGGCGCCGTATTCCTCTCCGGGGTTGCCTTCCTGATCCTGAGCATGTTCAAGGTGCGGGAGTGGATCGTTAACTCGATCCCCAACAGCCTGCGGATCGGCATTGGCGCCGGTATCGGCCTCTTCCTGGCCCTGATCGCGGTGAAGAACGCGGGTATCGTCGTTGCCAACCCGGCCACCATCGTCGGCTTGGGCGATTTGACCAGTCTGCAACCCGCGCTGGCGGTTCTCGGCTTCTTCCTGATCATTGCCATGTCCCACAAGAACATCAAGGGTGCGGTTCTCTACTCCATCCTGATCATCACGGCTCTGGGTCTGGCCTTTGGTGATGTGAAGTTCTCTGGTGTGATGGCGATGCCGCCAAGCCTGGCTCCGACCTTCATGCAACTGGATCTGACCAGTGGTTTCACCACAGCCGAGGGGGCGTTCAACTTCGCCATGCTCTCTGTGGTGTTTGCCTTCCTGTTCGTCATCCTGTTTGACACGTCGGGCACTCTGATTGCCGTAGCCGACAAGGCGGGCATGCTGGACAAGCAAGGTCGTCTGCCGCGTCTGGGCAAGGCACTGATGTCTGATGCGGTTTCCACCGTGGCAGGCGCCGTGCTGGGTACCTCCTCCACCACCAGTTACATCGAGAGCGCCTCCGGGGTTGCTGCCGGTGGCCGTACCGGTATGACTGCCGTCACCGTCGGTGCCCTGTTCCTGCTGGCCCTGTTCCTCTCGCCGCTGGCGGGCATGGTTCCGGCCTATGCAACTGCCGGTGCCCTGTTCTATGTCGCCATCCTGATGATGTCCTCCCTGGCCAAGGTCGACTGGGATGATCTGACAGAAGCGGCGCCGGTCGCCGTGGTGACCCTGATGATGCCACTGTCGTTCTCGATTGCTCATGGCATCGAGCTGGGCTTCATCTCTTATGCGGCCATCAAGCTGCTGAGTGGTCGTTACAAGGATGTCAGCGTCAGCGTCTGGGTTCTGGCTGCCCTGTTCCTGGCTCACCTGGTTTTCTCTGGCGTCTGATCCTCTGACGCCCCTGGATTTAAGCCGCCCGATATGGGCGGCTTTTGCTATCCAGGCGATGGTATGCGATAGAGCGAGCCGGAAATTCGCTCACACTACACTCAGGTTGCCGTCGCAATTCGGCGGCAACCCCTGTAACATTCCCGCCATGCGGGAGGCAGAAACAGCCTGGGTGTAGTGACTCCGCCAAAGCCCGGTTTTGACCGGGGGATGGATGGGCGAGGATGCCCGAGGAGGAGGCCGGTAAACACGTGGTGCCCGGCACGAGATCCCTTGTTTAATCTTGAAATGGTTGAAACTTACGATGAGTAACAAAAAGTTTTATGTCTCCTGGGACAATCTGCAACGCGAGGCCCGTCGTCTGGCTCGCCGTCAAATGCCTGCTTCCCAGTGGAAAGGCATTATCGCCGTCAGCCGTGGCGGTCTGGTTCCGGCTGCTCTGATGGCTCGTGAATTGGGGATCCGTTTCGTCGATACCATCTGTATCTCCAGCTACGACCACGACAGCCAACGCGATCTGCATGTGCTGAAGAAGGTCGAGGGGGATGGTGAAGGTTTCCTGGTGGTTGATGATTTGGTCGATAGCGGCAACACCGCCAAGGTGATTCGTGAGCTCTATCCCAAGGCCAAGTTGATCACCATCTTTGCCAAGCCCAAGGGTGAGGCCATGGTGGATGACTTCGAAGTGAGCATTCCGCAGGATACCTGGATCGAACAACCCTGGGACATGGCGCTCTCGTTTGTTTCGCCGCTGTGTGACGAAACCGAAGAATAATGGCACCAACTTCGAAAAGGCTCCTCTAGGAGCCTTTTCTTTTTGGGGTTAGCTGACATAAGTTAAGAGCAGATGCTGTTTTTTCAGGAAATTCATCATGCAAGAAGAGGAAGCGCTGAACCTCAGTGAACGTCTGTTCAGCAAGGTACGCAAAGTCCAGGAGACTTCGACCATCTCCAACTCGGCGGATGCCTTGGGTGAACATGAGGGCGAACAGGTGCTGATCGAAGGGATCTGTTCGAATGCCTGGTACCGGGTCATTCGCCGCAGCTACTGGATCTGGCAGGGTGCCGATCCGATTGAGCTCGAAGATATCTTCTCCCATATCGCGACCGGCACTGGCGTGCGCAGTCGTGAGGAGAAGCTCGATACCCTGCAAG
>JAYRLO010000217.1:0-5243 GCA_041905215.1 Aeromonadaceae bacterium | reverse complement strand
AAGCAGCCATACTGCGATGTACGACCACACTGTACCGAATTCATTCTGCAGGCTATGAGCTGAAAAGAGCGTCATGGCTATGGGCAGCAAAAACAGTCTGGAGCGACTCACCACTCTGTCCCTACTTTGCCAAAAACCGAGTATCAGCAGTCCAAAGAATAAAATAAAAACCCAAGAAGGTGTATGTTTCAATATTTCGAGCATATCAGGATCCATTATGAATAGTTAACGAGGCTGTGTACTGGGCAAACAACCGACTGAGGGTGTCCCTAACAAATACAACTTCACAACAAATCCGTTTAACAGAGCCGATCGATTAAATTACACACAAGCGGCATCACTAATGCAAGCATCTCGAGCTAACAAAGTGTTACGCCTGTCTATCGAAAAAACCAACTATCTATACAGAAAGGAAACAGGCATAAAAAAGCCAGTCTGCATAAACAGACTGGCTTTGGGGATAGCCGAGTAAGTGATTCAGGATTTAGCTCTTCTTGCTGCCCTTGGCTTCGGCAACCACCCAGCGTCCGGCCGAGTAGAACGCACTCCATCCGGTCGCCTTACCATTGCTTTCACTCATCACGTACTGCTCTTTGGTCTTGCGACTAAAACGGACAATCGCCGGATTGCCGTCCGGATCCTGAGTCGGCGCCTCAGCCAGGTAGCGATGTTTCGGTGCCAGACGCTCCTTGAAGCGCACCAGCTCGCTGACTAGAGGTGCGCGGGTCTCCCGGGATTTCGGGAAGTTACTGGCCGCCAGGAACAGGCCGGCGGCCCCATCACGCAGCACAAAATGGGCATCCGACTGGGTACATTTGAGCTCTGGCAAGGGTACCGGATCCTCCTTCGGCGGAGCAATATCGCCGTTTTTCAGGATCTTGCGCGTATTCTTGCAACTCTCATTGCTGCAGGCCATGAACTTGCCGAAACGGCCCGTCTTGAGCTGCATCTGCGAGCCACAGCGCTCGCAATCGATCACCGGCCCTTCATACCCCTTGAGGCGGAATTGGCCCTGCTCGATGACATAGCCATCGCAATCCGGGTTATTCCCGCAGACATGCAACTTGCGAGTCTCATCGATGAGATAGGAGTCCATCGCGGTCCCGCAAACCGGGCAGCGACGCATGGCCCGCAACGCATCGACCTCGCCATCGTCGGAGTCGGCCGCGATGAATTCGTCACCCGGCACCAGGTTGATCGTCTTCTTGCAGCGCTCTTTGGGCGGTAATGCGTAGCCTGAGCAGCCGAGGAACACCCCAGTCGTCGCGGTACGGATACCCATCTTGCGGCCACAATCCGGGCAGTCGATGTCGGTGAGGATCATCTGGTTGCTGCGCATACCACCTGTGCTGGCATCGGATTCGGCCTTCTCGAGCGTTGCCTTGAAGTCCCGATAGAAGTTGTCCAGCTGGACCTTCCAATCCAACTCACCTTCGGCGATGACGTCGAGGGAGTTTTCCATCTGTGCGGTGAAATCGTAACTCATCAACTCGCGGAAACTCTCCACCAGCCGCTCGGTGACTATCTCGCCCATTTTTTCGGCATAGAAGCGTCGATTTTCGACCTTCACATAACCACGATCCTGGATGGTGGAAATAATCGACGCATAGGTCGATGGCCGGCCGATACCACGCTTCTCCAACTCCTTGACCAGAGCCGCTTCGGTGAAGCGAGCCGGTGGCTTGGTGAAGTGCTGTTTCGGATCCAGAGCCACCAGAGCCAATTCATCACCACTCTTCACGGCTGGCAACTCGATGTCATCACCCTTGCGCCCCATCGGCGGCAGCGCCTTGGTCCAACCGGCAAAGCGCAGAATGCGGCCTTTGGCGCGCAATTCGTAGTTGGCCGCGGCAACGGTCAAGGTACTGGAGTCATACTGAGCCGGAGTCATCTGGCAGGCGACGAATTGCCGCCAGATCAGATCGTACAGACGCACCGCATCCTGCTCCATATCATCGAGCTTGGCTGCTTTAACCTGCACGTTCGAAGGGCGGATCGCCTCGTGCGCCTCTTGGGCATTGGCTTTGGAACCGTAGACCAGGGGGGCTTCCGGCAGATAATCGGCACCAAACTCGGAGCCGATGAACTCACGCACCGCCTCGACCGCCTCCTGACTCAGGTTGGTCGAATCCGTACGCATATAGGTGATATGACCGGCCTCATACAACCGCTGGGCCATCATCATGGTTTTCTTGACGCCATAACCCAAACGAGTGCTGGCCGCCTGTTGCAGCGTCGAAGTAATAAAAGGTGCCGATGGCTTGCTGCTGGTTGGTTTGTCCTCGCGGCTGACGACGCGGAACTCGGCTGACTGCAGCGCCTCGCAGGCTCGCTTGGCATCTGCCTCCACCACAGGTGAATAGCTGGCTCCGTCGCAGGTAACCACTTCCATGCGCAGCGCTTGCTTGGCTTGGGTCAGCAGATCGGCATGGACATCCCAGTACTCTTCCGGCACAAACGCCTTGATCTCACGCTCTTTCTCAACGATGAGCCGCACGGCAACGGATTGCACCCGCCCGGCGGATAGGCCGCGAGCCAGTTTCTTCCACAGCAGAGGTGACACCATGTAGCCGACCACGCGATCGAGAAAACGGCGTGCTTGTTGAGCATTGACCCGATCCTGGTTGAGGTTACCCGGTTGCGAGAAGGCCTCCTGGATGGCGCTCTTGGTTATTTCATTAAAGACAACCCGCTTGAAACGAGTCTCATCGCCACCGATTAGTTCCCGCAGGTGCCAGGCAATGGCCTCCCCTTCGCGGTCCAAGTCGGTTGCCAGATAGATGGTGTCTGCTTTTTCCGCCAGGCTCTTGAGCTCGTTGACGACCTTCTCTTTCCCAGGCAATACCTGATAGCGGGCCGCCCAGCCATGCTCCGGATCGATCCCCATGCGTGAAACCAGAGATTGGTAATCGCGTTGCGCCTTTTCGGCGTCGCTCATCCCCTTACTGGTTTTGCGGACGGTAGGCTTTTTCTCTTCCTGCTCCGTCGTACTCGCCGAGCCGCTGGTTGGCAGATCACGCACATGACCGATACTCGACTTCACGATGAAGTCCTTGCCCAGATATTTGTTGATGGTCTTTGCCTTGGCAGGAGACTCAACAATCACCAGTGATTTGCCCATAGACGCTTACTCTGTCCTTTAATGACGCTGGCTGGAAAACAGTAAGATGCCGCACTAAACATGGCGGCATCGGTTATTTATTAAAATGGAAGGCGAATCGCTCAGAAGCAACCTTTTTTATCAGCCCCCTGCCGTTGATGCTCAATTTCTGCACCAACGCCGCATATCTGAGCCTCATCAGCAACCGCGACAGTCCTCTCTTCGCGGTTCGGATCTGAAGAGCCGGGCCTGGATAAAACCCGGTCAACCAAGCCGTTGTTACTGATGGAAGGGCGAACTGAGCCTTTGTAACAGATTGACGATCGTTTGATCGAACAGCTGCGCCGTTTGCTGGCCCAGGCGTTCTGTCAGCCCCTTGTGCAGCTTGTACTGCACCTTGATCACCTGTTTGCGCGGATAATTATCCAGCAGATAATCATCGCTGGTTCGCAACTCATCCACCAGATCCAGATGCAAGGCCTCATTGGCTAACCAATGTTCGCCGGTAGCAACCTTGTCCAACTGAATACGCGGGCGATGACGAGCCACAAAGCTTCTGAACTGCTGATGAACTGACTCCAACTCCTCGCGGAATTTCTGCCGCCCCGCCTCATCGTTTTCACCAAACAGCGTCAGTGTGCGCTTGTATTGTCCGGCCGTATGCTGTTCATAGTCGATATCATGCTTTTGCAGCAAGCGGTGGAAATTTGGTAACTGAGCCACCACACCGATGGAGCCGACGATGGCAAAGGGTGCCGCTATGATGTGTTGCGCCACGCAGGCCATCATGTAGCCACCACTCGCCGCTACCTTGTCGATCGCCACCGTCAGGTGCAAACCACGATCCCGCAGACGCTGCAATTGGGAGGCACACAGTCCATAGCCATGCACGACGCCACCACCGGATTCAACCCGCACCAGAACCTCATCCTGTTCGGTCGCCATCGTCAATACGGCAGTCACCTCTTCACGCAGACTGGCGACCTCTTTGGCTTCCATTCCACCTTTGAAATCAATGACAAACAGACGAGGTTTGCTCTCTTTCGTCGCATCCTGCTTCTTGCTGGCCTTGCGCTCTTTCTTGCGCTGCTTATGCCACTCTTTGGCCTTGTCGTCGCTCAGCAGCGAGCAGTGCAGCTGATCCCGGGT
Organism: Aeromonadaceae bacterium; assembly: GCA_041905215.1. GTDB lineage: Bacteria > Pseudomonadota > Gammaproteobacteria > Enterobacterales > Aeromonadaceae > Pseudaeromonas. Next base: position 994 of record JAYRLO010000217.1, on the reverse strand, counting down.
CTGGTCATATTCGGCCGACAGGTCGAGCAATTCGAGCTCACCCTTGCGCCCCTTATGCCGGGCTGCCGTCGCTATCACAAAAACCAGGGTGCCCCCAATGGCCAGCACCAACAGCAGGCTCTTGGCTGCAAACAGCAAAAAATCGTACAAATAGTCCAAAATTGACTCCAACAGACGGGAAACCGCCCCATTCTACGAACTTTTTGCCCGTTGGCAAAATCCGCCCACTCTTCAATCGCGATCCCGGAGAGTTGATGACTCATGACAACAACAGAATTGCCGCCACCGATAAGCCATCCCTCCAGGTTTTTTTCACGCAGAACCGAGCCCAACCGAACCAAAGCCCTACCGGCGGCTAGCTGCCAGACCGATTCCTTCGTGAAAGTGACCGTCAACACTGGCCTGCAACCAGCCAATGTGTTTACACTGGAATTGGGCAATCGAGAATATTAAGCATGGCTAACCTGTTGAACTATCAGGCGGAACCCGAACTACTACGCAACCGAACCATCCTGGTTACCGGCGCGGGTGACGGCATCGGTAAAGAGGCGGCTCTGACCTATGCCCGATATGGCGCCCACCTGCTTCTGCTCGGTCGCACTCGATCCAAACTGGCGGCCGTCGCCGATCAGATCCGGCAAGAGACCGGGGACGAACCGTTGCTGGTCGAGTTTGATCTGGCAACCAGGATCCCCGAGGACTACCACGCGCTGGCGAACCAGCTGACCACCGAATGCTGTCAACTCGATGGCCTGCTGCTCAATGCCGGATTATTGGGCAGTTTGGGACCAATAGAGCAGATTGATCCCTTCGAGTGGCAGCAAATTTTGCAGGTGAATGTTACCTCGGCACTGCTATTGACTCAGGCCCTGCTACCTCTGCTGCGCTTGAGTCCAGCAGCCTGCATACTCTTTACCTCATCGGGGGTGGGACGTCGGGGTCGAGCGCACTGGGGAGCCTATGCCGTCTCCAAGTTCGCGACGGAGGGTTTGAT
>JAYRLO010000216.1:0-5245 GCA_041905215.1 Aeromonadaceae bacterium | reverse complement strand
GTTGATCCAGCTCCAGTTGATCGATATGGATCTGCTGGGAAAATAGTGGCATGAGTGCCACGCCAATCCGTCCACGACCCACAATGAGCGTGGCCCCCTCGGGAAAGCCGCTCGGATTGAGCAGACGAACCTGCTCGATAGCCACACCCAGGGTGGGATAAATAGACCAGGCGACGGCGCCGTTGATCTGCAGATCGCGTCCCGTCTTCTGTTTAACCTGGCTGATGAGTGTCTGTTTGATCTCGTCAGCACTGACTAATAACGTCAAACTGACGAGCGCTCCGACGACCAGAAGCAATAGAGCCAGCACAAGATAGAGAGCCTTCTTCATAACCCCTCCTGGCTACCCAGCAGACGGAACGAGAAGGCCCACTCATACGGCCGGACGTTTACTCGTCTTGGCCAATACGGCTGGCAACTGCACCTTGCTGGCTTTTATATTTTGCATTCGCGCGCTTGTTATACGGGCGCGCGGCTGGCCCGGATAGCAACTCGAAATTCAGGGCTCCAATCACCATTTTAGGCCGTAATGCCAGCGGCAAGCGGCCGCCATTATAAAATTCCAGTACGATGCGACCAGACCAGCCCGGATCGATACGGTGAGCGGTCACATGAACCATCAACCCCAAACGAGCCAGCGAGGAGCGACCGTCCAACCAACCGACTATGTTGGCTGGCAGGGTGACAGACTCCAGCGTGACCGCCAGGGCTAGCTCACCAGGATGCAGGATGAATGCCTCGCCATCGGGGATGATGATCTCGTCACTCATGACCCGATTGATGGCATCAGCCACCTCCTCTTTCGGGCCACTCAGATCGATATAGGCGGCGGTGTGCGCCTGAAAAACACGAAATTCGTTGCCCAGCAGCACATCGACGCTGACGCCACTGATGCGCTCCTGACCCGGCATCGGGTCGATGACAATCTTGCCTTCGGCCAGATATTTTTCGATATCACTATCGCAAAGACGCATTCCCTACTCCTGGTGGTCAATGACGGCGGACTTTAACCTTGCAGCATGTGCAAAATCCGCGCTTTCAGCATGTCGATGGCGATACGGTTGCGGCCCCCTCGGGGCACAATCACATCGGCGTATTGTTTGGATGGTTCAATAAATTGCAAAAACATCGGTCGGACGGTGTTCTGATACTGCTTAAGCACTGACTCCATGGTCCGGCCCCGTTCCTGAACATCCCGTACCAGACGGCGGATCAGACAGATGTCGAGTGGGGTATCCATGAAAATACTGACATCCATCAACTCGCGCAGACGCGGTTCGTTGAGCAGCAAGATCCCCTCGAGGATGATGATGCGTTTCGGACTAAAGCGTGCCGTTTCAGCCAGGCGAGTGTGTTCGGTATAGGAGTAGCGAGGAATATCAACCGCCTCCCCTTGCAACAGCGAGCTCAGATGCTCGGCCAACAAGGAGTGATCAAAAGCATTCGGATGGTCGTAGTTGGTCTTGACCCGCTCTTCCATCACCAGATGTGACTGATCTTTGTAATAGCAATCCTCGGTGATCACACCGATCTGATTCTCACCGAGTTCCAGAACCAGCTCTTCAAAAATGGTATGCGCGATCAAGCTCTTGCCAGACGCGGAGGCTCCGGCAATCCCGATAATTACACAGGAGCGTTGCGGTTCAGACATGGTTCTATTCTCAAATACGGCTATGATGGCCATGCGGCGCGGCGATTATACTAAAAATTATCAGCCGCGCTAAATAATCAACTGCTTTTTCATCGGCTTAATCAGGACTGACGGTCAAGATGCTACTCGGTACCGTTTTGCCCGAAAAGTAGAGCGCAGCCGCCACTTTTCTCGCCATCCACAGGTAATTCAGGGCCAATTTACTGCCTGGCTCCGCCTCGACCGGTGGGCGCCCCTCATCCATGCACTCCCGCACCTGAATATGGAGCGGCAACTGGGCCAGCAGAGCGATGCCATACTGTTCCGCGACCTTCTGCCCACCTCCGGTGCCAAAGATGGCCTCCTGGTGCCCACACTTGCTGCAGATGTGATAACTCATGTTCTCGATAACCCCGACAACCGGGATATCAACCTTGTTGAACATGGCGATGCCTTTGCGCACATCCGCCAGCGCGATATCTTGCGGCGTCGTCACAATCAAGGTGGCGGTGGTTGGCACCTGCTGGGCCATGGTCAACTGAATATCACCCGTGCCGGGCGGCATATCGACGATCAGATAATCCAGCTCACCCCAGCGGGTTTCATGGAGGATCTGCGACAGCGCCTTACTGGCCATGGGGCCGCGCCATACCGTAGCCTCAGACTCAGGCACCAGAAACCCAATGCTGTTGCAGACGATGCCGTAGACACAAATGGGCTGCATCTGTTTGCCATCGTGGGAGGCTGGTCGCTCCTTGGTACTGCCCAGCATCAGAGGAATCGAGGGGCCATAGATATCGGCATCCAGTAGTCCGACGCGAGCCCCTTCGCGATGTAAAGCCAGTGCCAGGTTGACGGCCACCGTCGACTTGCCAACTCCGCCTTTTCCCGATGCAACGGCGATGATATTGCGGATCCCCGCCAGACCAGGAACCGCGGAGGAACGCCCCAGCGTCGCAACATCCTGCTGCCAGTGCCACCAGACATGATGCACATCGGCGACCTGCCGAATACGCTCATCCAACTCGGCCTTCAGTGTTTCCAGCCAACTGGCACCAGCAAACGGAATGCGAAGATAAATGTGCACGCCATTCCCCTGGGGCTCAATGCGCTCGACAAAGCCGGCACTGAGTAAATCACGCTCCCAACCGGAGGGCTTGAATTCACTTAACAGCTGGCGAATGACCTGCATGTTTACTCCTTATCTCGATGACAGACGACAACGTCAGTAGCGGGATCCAATCCATACTGACAAAACCAAACCAGCAGGGGATCCTGGCCGAGTCTACAAGAAAAGTGGCGACATTCCAGGGCAAATCCCGTTGGCGGCGGCAATCCGTCTAGGCAGATAGACGTCCTTTCGGGTAACATGGCGACTTCATTCATTTCCCGATACAGAAACAGGAACTATGGCCAACGCAGCTCGTAAAATTCTGGTTACCTGTGCCTTGCCTTACGCAAACGGCTCCATTCACCTCGGTCACATGCTCGAGCATATCCAGGCTGATGTCTGGGTTCGCTACCAGCGCCTGCGCGGTAACACGATCCACTTCATCTGTGCCGATGATGCCCATGGCACGCCGATCATGCTCAAATCCCAGCAGTTGGGCATGACGCCCGAGCAGATGATCGCCGACGTATCCAAAGAGCATCAGGCCGATTTTGCCGGCTTTGGTATCAGCTTCGATAACTACCACTCAACGCACAGCGATGAGAACCGCGAACTGGCCAGCCTCATCTACACCCGACTGCGAGATGGCGGTTACATCAAGAGCCGCGGCATTTCCCAACTGTTTGATCCGGAAAAATCGATGTTCCTGCCGGATCGTTTCGTCAAAGGCACCTGCCCCAAATGCAAGGCGGCGGATCAGTACGGCGACAACTGTGATGTCTGCGGCGCCACCTACAGTCCGACTGAACTCATCAACCCCAAGTCAGCCGTTTCCGGTGCGACGCCGGTGATGAAGGAGACCGAACACTTCTTCTTCGACCTGCCGCAATTTGCCGACATGCTGAAAAACTGGACCACCTCCGGCGCCCTGCAAGAGGAGATGGCCAACAAGCTGGCCGAGTGGTTTGAATCTGGCTTGCAGCAGTGGGATATCACCCGCGATGCCCCCTATTTCGGCTTCGAGATCCCGGACGCACCGGGCAAATATTTCTATGTCTGGCTGGATGCGCCGATCGGCTATATGGGCTCCTTCAAGAACCTGTGTCAGAAGCGTCCGGAGCTCGACTTCAATGAGTTCTGGAACAAGGAGAGCACTGCCGAGCTCTACCACTTCATCGGCAAGGACATTCTCTATTTCCACAGCCTGTTTTGGCCCGCCATGCTCGAAGGCGCCGGTTTCCGCAAACCAAGCAATGTCTTCGTCCACGGTTACGTGACCGTCAACGGCGCCAAGATGTCCAAGTCCAAGGGTACCTTCATCAAGGCCGGCACCTATCTGCAACATCTGGACCCGGAATATCTGCGTTACTACTACGCCGCCAAGCTCAACAACCGGATCGATGATCTGGACTTGAACCTGGAAGACTTCGTGGCCCGCGTCAACGCCGATGTGGTCAACAAGCTGGTCAACCTGGCCTCCCGTACCGCCGGTTTCATCACCAAGCGTTTCGATGGCCAACTGGCTGCCGAAAACACCGAGCCGGCCCTGTATGCCGAGTTCATTGCGGCGCGCGAGCGCATCGCCGAGGCCTATGAGGCCCGTGAATTCAGCCGAGCCATCCGTGAAATCATGGCGCTGGCCGATATTGCCAACCGCTATGTGGACGAGAAAGCCCCTTGGGTCATCGCCAAGCAGGAGGGCCGTGAGGCCGAGCTGCAGGCCGTCTGCACCGTGTCGCTGAACCTGTTCCGCGTCCTGATGACCTATCTCAAACCGGTTTTGCCGCAACTGGCAGAGCGCAGCGAAGCCTTCCTCGGCGAGACTCTGAGCTGGGACGGCATCGATGCACCACTGCTGGCTCATACCGTCGCCCCGTTCAAGGCGCTGTTCAGCCGCATCGATCCGAAAAAGATCGAGGAGATGGTCAACGCCTCCAAGGAAGATCTGGTCGCCGAGGCGAGCAAGAGCCAGGGCACCAAGTCCCAGCATCAGAGCGCGCCGGGCAAGGACAATGCCGAGGTAGAGCCAATCGCCGCCGAGATCGCCTATGACGATTTCGCCAAGATCGACTTGCGCATCGCGCGCATCGTCACAGCCGAGCTGGTGCCCGATGCCGACAAGTTGTTAAAGCTGCAACTGGATATCGGTGGTGAGACCCGTCAGGTCTTTGCCGGCATCCGCGCCGCCTACAACCCGGAGGATCTGGTCGGTAAACTGACCGTCATGGTGGCAAACCTGGCACCGCGCAAGATGCGTTTTGGCATGTCCGAAGGTATGGTGCTGGCCGCGGGGCCTGGCGGGAAGGATCTCTATATCCTGGAGCCCCACTCAGGCGCCGCCCCGGGCATGCGGGTGAAATAACCCCGAAGTAATGCTTTCAATAAAAAGTAGTGCTCTCGATAAAACGGCCCATCTGGGCCGTTTTGTTTGCTCTTCCCAGTTATGCCCAGTTATGCGTCGAAAGGTTCAGCCGATGTTGGCCTGGAGTCCGGACGAACGCAGA
>JAYRLO010000215.1:0-5253 GCA_041905215.1 Aeromonadaceae bacterium | reverse complement strand
AAAATAGGGGCTGGCAACCTTGCGACTGCTGTTTTTTTGGCTAGAACGCAGGAAAATAAAGAAAACTGCCGCCTCGGCCTATGGCTCTCGCTTGTGGCTCCAGGCCCCTTGGTGTAATGTCGCCCTGCTTAAAAAGGGAGTTATGCATGACGATCGCCAAAGGCCACCTGTCTCCGTATCTGAGTTTATCCCGTGAACAGTGGTCCCAGCTGCGAGCAGCCGTGCCTCTTAGTCTGACCGAAGCCGATCTGATCCAGCTGCGCGGCATCCATGATGAATTGTCACTGGACGAAGTGCGTGACATCTACTTGCCCCTCTCCCGTCTGCTGAACCTTTACGTCAAAGCCCGGCAAAGTCGTAGTAAGGTCATCGACCAATTCCTCGGTACCCAGCCGTCACACCTGCCTTATATCATCAGCATCGCGGGCAGCGTCGCCGTCGGGAAAAGCACCACGGCGCGAATTCTGCAGGCACTGCTGGATCGCTGGCCGGAACACCCCAAGGTTGAATTGGTCACCACAGATGGCTTCTTGTACCCGAATCACGAGCTCGAGGCTCGGGGCCTGATGAAGAAAAAGGGGTTCCCCCTCTCCTACGACATGCGTCGCCTGGTCAACTTCGTCGCCGATATCAAAGCCGGAGCGGCCAGCGTCAGCGCCCCCGTCTATTCACATCACAGCTATGACATAGTGCCTGGAGCGGAAAAGCGGGTCGAGCAGCCAGATATCCTGATCATCGAAGGGCTCAATGTGCTGCAAAGCGGCATGGATTACCCTCATGATCCGCATCATGTCTTCGTCTCGGATTTCGTCGACTTCTCCATCTACGTCGATGCCGAGGAGTCGCTGCTGAAAAACTGGTATATCGAACGCTTCCTGAAGTTCCGCCAGAGCGCCTTTGCCGATCCAGAGTGCTACTTCCACCACTATGCGGCCCTGAGCGAGGCCGAGTCGGTAGCTATCGCCAGCCAGATCTGGGATGAGATTAACTACCCGAACCTGAAATCGAACATACTGCCGACGCGCGAGCGGGCCAGCCTGATCCTGACCAAGGGGGCCGCACACGCCATTGAGCAGGTCAAACTGCGGAAATAACCACGCCTGGTTTTCGCGGCTTACTGGGCTGGCCGCAGCGAAATTTCGCCACCGACATAAGTCTGTAATCCAGACTCGGTCTCCAGAACCAGGCCACCCTGTTCATCAATGCCTCGGGCCACGCCGCGGATCTCCTGCTCCCCGAGCAACAGACGCACCGGACGGTCGCGATAGACATCCAGATGATTCCAGCGTGCCAGAAAGGGAGCCATGCCTCCGGCCTCAAACTCCTGCAACGCCAGTCGCAAACGGCGAATAAATTCGGCACCCAACCGGTTTCTCGGCACGGGTTCGGCTCGAAGCGTCGATAGCGCCGTCCAGGGTTGATTGATGCCGTGGACAGGTTGCAACGGCATCAGCAGATTCAGGCCAACACCAATCACCACATGGCAGCTGCCACCGGAAGTAGCCGACATCTCGACCAATATCCCGGCTAGCTTGGCCCCTTGGGCATAGACATCGTTGGGCCACTTCAAACCAACCTCGTGATAGCCGAAGGACTGCAGGGTTTCGACCAGCGCAACCCCCACCACCAGGCTCAACCCCATGGCGGCGGCCATCCCCTCCTCCAACCGCCAGTAGAGACTCATCATCAACTGGCTGCCAAAAGGCGAGATCCACTGGCGCCCCCGGCGACCGCGCCCTGCAGTCTGGTATTCGGTCAGCAGACACTCGCCTTTTTGCCAATCCATCAGGCGGCTCATCATGTATTGATTGGTCGAGTCGATCAGCGCCACGCAATGGATCGGCGCACCACTCGCATCACGCTGTAATGCCGTTGCATCCAGAAGCTCCAGAGGCTGAGCCAGCGCATGCCCCTTGCCCGTCACGCTGAAGATGTCCAGACCCAACGCCTTGAGCCCCTTGATCTGCTGGCTGATGGCCGCCCGCGTAATCGACAGCTGACGCCCGATCTGTTCTCCGGAGTGAAATTCCCCATCGGCCAACAGTTGCAACAGCTGTTGTTGCCGTGTCGTCAGATGGCGCATTTAGCCCCCGGCATCCAGCACGATCTCCCCCTGCGAGCCGATGAAGCGCACCTCAGGAACCAGTTCAACGGCAAACTTCTGCAGCACCTCGGCACGAACATGGCGAGCCAACGCCAGGATCTCGTCGGCCTGAGCCCCGCCCCGATTGACCAGAACCAGAGCCTGATCGGTATGCACAGCCGCCTGCCCCATCACCAAACCTTTCAGCCCGGCCTGTTCGATCAACCAACCGGCGGCCAGCTTCACCTCACCATCCGGCTGCGGATAATGGGGCATGCCGGAGTACTGGCTGGTCAGTCGAGCCGCCAGCTCTGCGCTGACAGTCGGATTCTTGAAGAAGCTACCCGCGTTACCCAGCAGCTCGGGCTGTGGCAGCTTGGCACGGCGCAGCTGACAAATGGTCTCGAAAATTTGCAGCGGCGTCGGCTGCTCACCCAGATCGCGCAGGGGGCCATAGCTGGCCATCGGCTGCCACTGTTTGGGCAGGCGTAACCCGACAGCCGTGATGATGTGGCTCTGCTGCCATTCATGCTTGAAGCGACTCTCGCGATAACCAAAGCCACATTCGTCGGCCGGAATCCGCACCTGTTGCTGCCGGGTCAAATCCCAGGCCTCGACGTAATCGCAATAGCGGCAAAACTCGACGCCATAAGCGCCGATATTCTGCACCGGAGCGGCACCGACAGAACCCGGGATCAACGCCAGATTTTCCAGACCGGCCAGACCCTGTTCCAGGGTCCAGCAGACCAGCGCATGCCACTCCTCCCCGGCGGCAACATGCAAGGACCAGCAGTCAACCTCCTCATGCAGGGTGATTCCCTTGAGTTCGTTGATCAGCACCAGCCCGGCAAAATCGCAGGTAAATAGCACATTGCTGCCCCCCCCCAACACCAACCGCGGCAACGAACTCCAGTGGGGATCCTGCAACGTCAGCTGCAACATCTCCAGGGTGGTGAATGGCAAGCCCCAGGCGGCATGGGCTTGCATGCCAAAGGTATTGTAGGGGTGCAGATCGAAATGCGCGATCGGGGTCATGGCGGCTCCTTATCCTCAAGGTCGCTGAGTGTACCCCATCAGACGAGTGAGCTGTACCTCCAGACCGGATATATCCGGAAGGGGAAATCAAGGCATTGACCATTAACCAGACCGCGGGGATGGCACAGATCCCACCCGATACACAGAGACCATCTAACCCGATTTCGACCGACCTGAGGTTCGCGCTCCGGTGCGTCGTCGCCTCGCGGAATCGCCGACTGGCGCGGCCTTCTGCCGCCCCGGGCGTTTCGCCCCGGGCCTATGGGCATGCTGGCGATCAGCGCCGCCCCGCGATGTCGCGGGAATGGCCGCGAACAAGGGCCGAACCGACTCCTGACTGGCCTGTGCATCCCCTACCAGCTGCGCCAACTCCTGCTGCAATGGCGTCATGAATGCCTGATATGCCAGGGTTCGCTGCTCGATGGCCGACAGGGCATGCTCCCAACGAGCCGTCATATCCGGCAGGGTCGCCACCGGCGGTAGCGCCTGAATCAAGGCGCGTCCGGTTTCACTCGCCCGGACGCTCTTGCCCTGGTGCAGCAAGAAGCCGCGCTGGAACAGGAGATCCAGGATCCCGGCCCGGGTGGCTTCCGTCCCCAAGCCATCGGTTTCCCGCAGAACCTGCTTGAGTGACGGATCCTGCACGTAACGGGCAATTCCAGTCATCGCCGCCAGCAGGGTGGCATCGGTAAAAGGTTTCGGCGGCTGCGTCTGCCTATCCTGAACCTCCCCCCGTTCGCACAACAACGACTCCCTTTCGCGCAGCTCAGGCAGTCGGGATTCCGGCTCATCGTCTGTTTTGCCCGCTGGCAGCAGAGCACGCCAGCCCGGCTGGATCACCTGTCGCCCCTTGGCAATGAAGCAGCCACCGGCGATCTCAATCTCGGCCCTCGACTCCTGCCGTTGCAGTGGCGGATAAAACTGCATCAGATACTGGCGGGCTATCAGGGTATACAACGCCAGCTCGTCGGCGCTGAGCGCCGCTCCGGCCAGCGGCCGCGATGTCGGTATGATGGCATGGTGTGCCGTCACCTTGCTGTCATTCCAGGCGGCAGAGCGCAGCAACCAGTCCGCCCCCTCAACCGCAGCACCCAGATCCGGTTGCACCACCTGGATGGCGGCAGCGACCCCCTTTGCCTGGCCATGATGCTCCAGCGGAAGATGACGACAGTCGGATCTGGGATAGGTAATCAACTTATGGCGCTCATAGAGGCTCTGACAGCAACTCAAGGTCTGCTTGGGCGTCAGCGCCAACTGCTTGGCCGCATCGATCTGCAACGAGGAGAGACTATAGGGTAACGGCGCGCTCTGCTTCACCCGAGCGGAGTGATAGCTTCTTACTATCCCCGTTTGTCCGGTGATACGGCCGGCCACGTTTTCGGCCAGCGAACGGGAGAGGACTCGCCCCTCCTCATCCTGCCAAGGCTGGCATGCCGCAGAAGGCTGCCATTCAGCGAGAACCAGGGCTCCCGCATCGGTTCGCAGATGGGCAACGACCTGATAGAAGGGTTTGCTGATGAAGGCCGCAATCTCGGCATCACGGCGAACCACCAGTCCCAGCACCGGGGTCTGTACGCGCCCCACCGAGAGAAGCGCCTGGCTACCACTGCCGCGGGCTAGCAGGGTGTAGGCTCGCGTCATGTTGATGCCATAGAGCCAATCAGCCCGGGAGCGCGCCAACGCCGACGTACTCAAGGGAATGAAGTCACGGTTGCTGCGCAGGGTCTCCAGCGCCCGCCGGACGGCAGGCGGGTTCAAATCGCTGATCAGGCAGCGCAACATCTGCTCACGCTTGTGCTTGGGAACCGCCAGATGGTCGATGACCTCATCGACCAGCAGCTGCCCCTCCCGATCCGGGTCCCCCGCATGGACCAGTTCATCGGCCTGCTTGACCCACTGCTTCAGCACCGTCAGCTGTTTACGGCTGCTGCTGCGTGGCTTGAGCTGCCAGCGCTCCGGGACAATCGGCAGCGTGGGCCATTGCCAGCGTTTGAAGGCCGGATCATAGGCTTCCGGCTCGACCTGTTCGAGCAGATGCCCCACGCACCAACTGACCACATCACCAGTAGCCACTCGGATATAGCCGTCGCCCTTTTCGTGAGGTTTGGGCAACACATCCGCGATCGCACGCCCTA
>JAYRLO010000214.1:0-5277 GCA_041905215.1 Aeromonadaceae bacterium | reverse complement strand
AGACATGACCGCGCATCACCAGTGGACGGAAGTGTTTAACGAACAGGGCACAAAGCAGAGTCGCAATGTGCAGACCATCCGAGTCGGCGTCGGCGAGGATACAGACCTTGCCATAGCGCAGTTCGGAGAGATCATCAGAATCCGGATCCAGACCGATGGCGATGGAGATGTTGTGCACCTCGTCGGAGGCCAGCACTTCGGAGGCATCCACCTCCCAAGTGTTCAGGATCTTGCCCCGCAGCGGCATGATGGCCTGAAACTCGCGGTCCCGCGCCTGTTTGGCGCTACCGCCGGCCGAGTCCCCTTCCACCAGAAACAGTTCCCCCTGCATCGGATCCGAGCAGGCACAATCGGTCAGCTTACCCGGCAGGGCCGGCCCCTGGGTCACCTTCTTGCGCACCACGGTCTTGGCCGCCCGCAACCGCTTCTGGGCACTGCTGATGCACATCTCGGCCAGCTGGGTGCCCAACTCGATGTTGACGTTGAGCCACAGGCTGAAGGAGTCCTTGATGACGCCAGAGACAAAGGCGACACACTGCCGGGAGGAGAGACGCTCCTTGGTCTGTCCGGCAAACTGCGGATCCTGGATCTTGACCGACAATATGTAGGCGCAGCGATCCCAGATATCTTCCGGGGTCAGTTTCAGCCCGCGCGGCAACAAGTTGCGTAGCTCGCAAAACTCGCGCATCGCGTCCAGCAATCCCTGGCGTAGGCCGTTGACGTGTGTGCCACCCTGGATAGTCGGGATCAGGTTGACGTAGGATTCGGCCAGGCTCTCGCCCCCCTCCGGCAACCAGCACAGCGCCCAGTCGATGGCCGAGCTATCCGTACTCAAGGAGCCGGTGAACGGCTGCTCCGGCAGACAGACCGACTCCTTGACTGTGTCGATCAGGTAGTCGCGCAGACCATCCTGGTAACACCAGCTCTGGCTCTCGCCACTTTGTTTGTCTTCAAAGTTGATGGTGAGGCCCGGGCAGAGAACCGCCTTGGCCTTGAGCAGATGCACCAGACGGGAGACCGAAAACTTCGGCGAGTCGAAATAGCTGGCATCCGGCCAGAAACGCACGCGAGTGCCGCTGGCTCGACGGCCGCAAGTGCCGGTGATCGCCAACTCCGATGCCTTATCACCGTTCTCGAATGCCATCTCGTAGACCTGGCCATCCCGCTTGACCGTCACCTCGACCCGAGTCGACAGGGCGTTAACCACCGAGATACCCACGCCGTGCAACCCACCAGAAAACTGGTAGTTTTTGCCGGAAAATTTCCCCCCGGCGTGCAGCTTGCAGAAGATGAGCTCGATGGCGGGAACCCCCTCTTCCGGGTGAATGTCCACCGGCATACCGCGACCATCATCAATCACCTCCAGCGATTGATCCTCATAGAGGGTCACCTGGATTGAGCGGGCATGACCGGCCAACGCCTCATCCACGCTGTTGTCGATAACCTCTTGTCCCAAGTGGTTTGGACGGCTGGTATCGGTATACATGCCGGGACGACGGCGCACCGGCTCGAGGCCTTTTAAGACCTCAATGGCATCTGCCTGATAGTTGCTGCTGCTCATGTCGGGACTTCTGCTGAAATTAAAGTTGGAGGAATCTTACAATTTCCGGACAGTGGCGCTCAAATCCGGTGAAGGCATGGTTGCCTCCGGCCTCGAGGGTAACACGGCTGGCCTGGTAATAGTCCACAGCAACGCGATAATCGAGGACCTCGTCGCCACTTTGTTGCAATAACCAGAGGCGCTCCGGATACGCCAACGTCTCGCAATCTAACGCCGCCAGCTCCTGCATATGGTCAGCCACCAAAGTGAATCGCTCTCCAGTGTATGGATTGGTCTGCTCACCCAAGAAATGCTGCAGCAACAGCTGCGGATGCACCGCCGGGTTGACGACCACTGCCGGCAGTGAAAAACGCTCAGCGGCACAGGTCGCCCAAAATCCGCCGAGTGAACTGCCAATCAAACCGACCGGACCTTGCGCCAATCGAGCTTCAATACAGTCACAGACTGCCGCCCACGCCTCGCGAGGGGTATCAGGCAGGGTTGGCCGCAGATAGCAAAGCTCAGGCCGCTCGGCCGCCAGGTAGGCTGCCAACTGGCTTGCCTTGGCCGAACCACCCGAAGAGAGAAAACCGTGCAGATAGATGAGGGTTGCCTGCGCCATCAGTAGCCGCCTGCGGCCCCATCCGGAATGTAGCAACCCGCGGGCAAACGATGCACCTGGGTCTCGATGCGCCCATCTGCATACAGTTGCAGATAGCGCCAACCCGGCCCCTTGCTATCCAGGCCGAAGTCTCGACTCAGAGGTTCAAACTGGATGCAGGTCGATGGTGAAGAGATGAAGCGCACGCCGTTGTGCAACAGATCGCTCTCCTGATGGACATGACCACACAACACCAGACGCACATTCGGGAACCGGGCGATCAACGCCAGCAGGTCGGGGCCATTTTTCAGATCGTGCTGATCCAGCCAGGTGCTGCCAACCGGGAAGGTATTATGGTGCAGACAGATCAGGGTGTAGCGATCGGGTTGCTCATTCAGGCACTGTTCGAGAAAGCTCATCTGCTCGGGTTTGAGCCAACCATGCGGCACGCTATAGACCTGGGTGTCGAGCATGATGATCTGCCACCCCTCCAGCAGGATCTGTTGCGCATTGCTGATGCCGAAATCCGGCATCACACGGCGCATCAGGGGGCCATCGTCATGGTTACCCGGCAACCAGAAAATGGGCCGGTTCAATGGCCGAGCCATATCGGCAAAACGGCGGTAGGAATCGGTGGTGTAATCCTGCGAGAGATCGCCGGTCGCCAATATCAGATCATAGGGTTCGGCCTGAACCTGGATCGCAGCCAGCACGGCAGCCAAGCTGTCGGCGGTACGAATACCCAATAGCTGTCCGTCTGCCTGCGCAAAGAGATGGGTATCCGTGATCTGGAGCAGGCGAATCGGTTGTTCGCCGCCGCCGACAGAGAGAGAGACGGTATCCAATTGGGCTGTTTTCTTCGTCGTAATTAATCTGGAATAAATTCAAACGCATCATAGCCATGGGCCAGACAAAAACGCAGCCACTCTGCGAGAAAGTGATTGCACTGCTCTTTTTCGTCTCTGTGATGCATCTTTTCGTTCGGATAATGATAGCTAGGCTGCAGGCGTGAAATCTGCTGACTGACACACACTTCGGCCATGCGGGCGTCATGATACAAGCGCACCTGCAAATACGCCCTTAGATATTGTGGTAAATTTTCATTATTTTGCGCTACTTCAAGTAACGTCGTAAAACGGCTCTCTTCGAGCACCCTCAGATGGAAACCTAGGCCATCAGCGGCATTGAACGCATAGCCTCGAGTTTCAAAGGCGTGGGGTGGCAATAATTTCATCAGCCCCATGTAGTTGGTTTCGCAAACTCGATGAAAGTTAGCGAGATCGGGAACATGCCGCTTTTTGAGCCGGATCATGCTTTATGCAAGGGTGAGACCCAAGCTTGCTGCACCTGATCCAGGTGTAACTGCAACCACTGGAGCGCGATGACAGTGGCGGCATTATCGATGCGTCCAGACTCGACCCAACCATACGCCTGCTCCCGTGACACCACATGCACACGAATATCCTCCCCCTCTTCGGCCAAACCATGCAGACCCGAGGCTAACGAGCTATCGACCTCGCCGATAAACACATCAATGCGCTCTGTAGTCCCCCCCGGACTGACCAGATAACTCAAGGCAAACTGGCTTCGAGCCACCGCGAGACCAGCCTCCTCCTGAGCCTCACGATGAATCACCTCGGCAGACACCTCGCCCGGCTCTATGATTCCGGCCACCATCTCCAACAACCACGGGGAATGGATCCCATCCACGGCGCCGATACGAAACTGCTCCAGCAGAACGACCTCATCGCGACGGGGATCATAAGGCAGCATCGCCGCCGCATGTCCGCGCTCAAACAGCTCACGGGTAATAGGTGCACACCAACCACCGGCAAACAACTTATGCCGCAGGGTATAGCGATTCATGCGGAAAAAACCCTGATAGCAGGAGTCCTGACGCAGGATTTCAACATCCGACGCGGAGAAAAATTGATCAGACTCTAGTGGAGTAGATGACATGAGAGACTCCTCAGCAGAGAAAAGTTGAATGTCCGGAGGCACAACGGTGAATGTGGAAGGCAGGTTAACCTTTACGGGTGGTAAATGATAAGCCGATATCTGCATTTTTTTCATCATGCCAAGGCTATAGAGATGTTTATTAACCAATTTTTTTCTTACACTGAACCGAGTTAACTCACTGCTGCTTTCTCAGTCAGAATTCAGTCCAGTCGCTCGATACCCAATATTCGCGATTTTTGGAGAAGCCTAACCCATGAACAAGCGCCTCTTGACTCTCTTCATATCTGTCACTCTTTGTGGCTCTGCCAGTGCAGAAAACCTGCTGGATATCTATCAGCAAGCCCAGGAAAAAGATCCTCAACTGCTGGAAGCCAAGGCCCAACGTGATTCGGCATTTGAAAAGATCAACGAGGCTCAGGCCGCCAATCTGCCACAGATCAATCTAAGTGCCGACCTGGGCTACCAGAAAACCAATCAGGACGACTACAAGACTGCTGGTAATGCGGGAGCCTCACTGGGCCTCACCCAGTCTTTATATCGTCGCAGCAACTGGATCAATTCCGACATCACGGAAAAATTGGCCACCCAGAGTGATGTTAATTACAACTACGAGAAGCAGTCGCTGATCGTCAACACAGCCAATGCCTATTTTTCCGTGCTGTCAGCCAAAGATGCGCTTGAGTATTCCAACGCCAATCTTGAGGCACTAAAACGACAACTCGACGAAACCCAACAACGCTACACCGTGGGTATGACGGCGATTACGGATGTAGATGAAGCCAAAGCCGCCTATGACTTGGCGAGCGCCGATGTCATCGTGGCTGAAAACAATCTGGCCAACAGCTACGAGGGGCTGCGTCAACTGACCGGTACCGAACATAAGCAACTCGACCTGCTGGATACCGATCGCTTCACGCCTGTGGCGCTGACCGATTCATCGGATAACTGGATGAAACTGGCCCAGGATAACAACCTGCAATTGCACCAACAACGCATTGCCAAAGACATCGCCAAGCAACAGATCGATCTGGCGCAGACCGGCCATGAACCAACCTTGGACCTAGGGGCCAATCTGGGTAGTGAATACACCGACTACAAGAACAGCGGCGCCGGATACGATGATGGCACCCTGAATACCGGTAGTATCGGCTTCAAATTCAATCTGCCCATCTACAGT
>JAYRLO010000213.1:0-5284 GCA_041905215.1 Aeromonadaceae bacterium | reverse complement strand
GGCCAGTTGCCCCTCGCTCTGGCATGTCACCGGTTGGCCTGAATCCTGATAGTCATCGCACAGGCTCTGGAGCAGACTGACTAGATCAATCGAACGGCTGGCTTCTGCGGCTTGGTCGTCACGGGCGAAAGCCAGGGTTGCCTTCAACATCTCCTCCATGGTGTCTAGCGTCTGCTGCAGGCGCTGCTTGTCTTCACCGTCGGGCAAAAACTCACAACGCAGGCGCAGGCTGGTCAAGGGGGTACGCAGATCGTGAGAGATCGCGGCGAGCATCTGGGTGCGATCCTGCACAAAGCGGTTGAGTCGGGTTTGCATGCGATTAAAGGCGGCAAGTGTCTCTTGAACTTCGCGCGGCCCAGTTTCGACCAGGGGAGGGATATCTTGACCACAGCCAAATTGTTCCGCTTGCTGGGCCAGTTGCGCGAGCGGCCGAGTGACGCGTCGTAACAGCCAGGCAACCACCACAGACAACAATCCGGCAACCAGCAGCAGACTGATGACGGCTTGGGGGGACCAACCAGGCGGCTCCTTGTCGGCTAGTGAACTGAAATTGAGCCATTGGCCATCCGCCAGTTCGATGGCGCCATAGAGGCGAATATCTTTCGGTGGGCGATGGCCGTGCATCATGGCGAGTCGTTGCTGAGGTAGTCGAGGTGGTGGCGAAGACAAACCGTCCGGGTGCTCGGCACTGACATAAATCTGCAGCGTGGGCGGATAATTGAGCTCTTGTCGCAACCGTAACTCATAACCGCTATTGCGCTCTTGGGGCATCAGGGGTTCGCCTTGCAGACGCATCATTAGGCTCTCGCTGCGGCTGGCGCGCAGGATTTCCCGATGCAGCTCTGCAGGCGTATCCGAAAGCAGTCGTGTTGCCGAGACGATCCGCAGCAGGGCAAAACGGCTGTTGACCAGCCCCAGGGTTTCGTCGCGCTCGGTGCGATAGATCTGGATGCTGATGACCTGGGCCAGTACCAGTCCGGTCAGAGCCAGTAGCAGGATCTGAGCGGTCAGCGAGCGGGGTAACCAGCGTTTAATCATGTGTTACCTCGGCCGCAAACAGATAGCCGCCGCCCCAGACGGTTTTGATCAGCTCCGGATTTTTGGCATCCCGCTCCAACTTGCGACGCAAACGGCTGACCTGGGTGTCGATGGCGCGATCAAAGGCTTGAGCCTCGCGGCCGCGAGCCAGATCCAGCAGTTGGTCCCGACTAAGCACGCGCTGCGGACGTTCGAGAAAAACCTTGAGCAGATCGAATTCAGCCGTGGAGAGGCTGATGCTGAGGCCGTCGGTGTCAATCAGCTCGCGTCGTGCCATGTCGAGTTGCCAGTGGGCAAAGTGATAGCGCATCACCTTGTCGTCGTTATGGCTCTCCTCGTGTGGCTGACTACGACGCAGCACCGCCTTGATGCGGGCCAGCAGTTCACGAGGGTTAAAGGGCTTGGCCAGATAGTCATCGGCCCCCATTTCCAGACCGACGATGCGATCCATATCCTCTCCCATCGCGGTCAGCATGACGATCGGAATGGCCGAGTGAACGCGTAACTCCCGGCAGAGGGTTAGCCCATCCTCACCCGGGAGCATCAGATCCAGAACGATCAACTCGATCGTTGAGTGTTCCAGCAGTTTCTTCATCTCCCGACCATCGCGGGCGCAGCTGACGCGATAGCCGTGCTGTTCGAGGAATCGTTTGAGTAGATCGCGAATGTCAGCATGGTCATCGACGACGAGGATATGCGGGTGGTTTGAGTTCATGGGATCCTCCCTAGCTTGATTCCCGAATTATGCGGCCAGCGGGTCGTAGAACTATGGCAATCTGTGTCAGCCCGGTTGATTGCCATGGTTTGTCACAAAATAGTCGCTACGACTCGAATTCTGGTATGCCGCACGCCTTGAGTATTTGACGCAATCGGGCAACTAGCGCCTTCTGCCCCGCGAGCCGACTCTCTTGAGCCAACTCCTCCCAGCTCCAACCCTGCCACAGCCAGCGAATGAGTAATCGACGATCCGCCTCAGGCTGGTTCAACCACTGCGCAGGTGCTTGATGTAACCAGGTTTGTAACGCTGGTAGGGCATGATCCGGAGATCGCAGGCCATGAGCCACAGTTTGCAGATCGAGCAAGGTCTGCGGGGATAATTCAGCGCCACTCCGTGGATTGCTCATTAGTTGACAGACCAACTCGCTGGGCAGGTGGCGCCACTGGCGGGGAAGGTAACAGGGGAGCGTGGCGTGCAGCTGTTGGTGCCAGTGAGTCAGCAAGGGGACGAGATCCGGTTCAATGGCCTTAAGCAGTATGATGGAGTGGCAGCCGCTGGCGGCATCGCGAGAGAGCCCGAGTCGTACCACCTGATAGGCTTGCCGTTGCCAAAAATTCAGCAAGGTTGGCGTTGCGCCGAAAGCGGCGCCCATGAAGTCAATTCGTTGCTCATGGGCCCACAGTTCAGCCTGTTGCAGCAACTGCTGGCCAAGCCCTTGACCTTGGCGGCTGGGATGTACCGCGATACGCATGATGCGCGCATAGCGAAAATTGCCCGCTTGGCGATAACCGGCATGTGTAAGCAGGGTCTGCGGCAGCAGCTGTCCCCTGGGGCGGCGACGGCCTAGCCAGATCTGTTCGGCCAGCTCACTCTCCAGTTCGCCTTCACGAACGATCAAGGCTACTCCCGAAATCACCTCATCCTCCCAGACCGTGAGCAGTGCCAGGTCGGGGGCATCGAGCAGGGTACGCAGATCACTGGGGCTGGTCTGGTAGTGAGCCAGCAGCAAGAGACCGAAGACCTGGCGCAGTAATTCTTCATCCACGGCAAGCTCTGCCTGGGTGATCCAACGCCATTGCGGTGTTTGCGATGGATGCGGCGTGCCTGACTCGGCATCAAGCAGCAGCAATTGCGCGATTTGAGGCTCTAGCGGATCGCTTGGTGACCAGCGGATCGGGTGGGGCAGATGAATCGCTTGCCAGCCGGGGGCGAGACGTTCGAGCTCGGGTTGTATGCGCAGTGCAAAACCCTGGCCCGAGCCCTCATAGCCGTGCAGGGTAGTAGCAAACACGATACGCGGGTAATGTGCCAGCAAACGGCTCAGTAGTGATGTCGGAATCGCGGCGGCTTCATCAACCAGCAGCAAATCGGCCGGAGGTTGTTCGTCCAGTAATCGTTCCGGGCTGAAGAACCGTAGTTGATTGTTCCCGAGCTCGAGTCCTTGTGCATGAGGTGTGGCCCCCGAGGAGTCCTGAGCATGACGCAGCAAGGTGCTACAGGTTGCATAGCTGGGGGCTGTGAGCAGGATCCGATAACCTTTGGCTACCGTCGAGCGGAGTAAGCGACCGACCGCTAGTCCCAGCGCCGATGATTTGCCGCGTCCGCGATCGGCGGTCAGCACCAGGGGGCGACCGCTATGACCATGAGCGCACTGTTCAATGGCAATCACCGCCTGTCGTTGGGCCTCGGATAGGCATCCGAAGTCATCGGCGATAAGATCCCAATGCGAGTCTTCCGGGTCATGCCAGTGGCGCAGACCATGAGTCTGATCCCAGTGAGCATGAAGCTCTTGTTGTTGCAACAAGCGGCGGAGACGCAACAAGAAATTCGGCGCACAGCGATGGATTTGGCTAGGTAGAGAGACATAACGCAGCTGATCCGGGTCGGCAAAGGTATCCCAATCAGCTAACGGCGGCATCAGCAGGATCAGAAGCCCTCCGGCTTTGACCATGCCACTGCAGGCGGCCAACATATCAGGGTGAAATCCCGAAAAACCATTGAAAATGACGTGACGGTATTCGTGCCCCAGCAGCTGTTGCGCCTTATTGATGGCCAGCGGATCATTGGTTTGTGGTCCGTGACCTAGCCATAGATCGGTTGACTGCCAGAACATGGCTGCTTGGTCGATGGTCCACGACTCGGCCCCTGTGATGAGCAGTAGGCGACGTTCGCCAGCGAGGCGCAGAGCTTCTAGACCGAGATCATCGATGTGCAAAGTTTCATCCTGATTTCTAAAGGAGCTGGTGAATATTCTACCTGGAGCCATGGGCCCGATGGAGCTGTGGCTATCGCATATCGTATACTAACGCCATTCAAGCCAATGATGAGGTTGCATGTGGGTAAAGCAGCGGTGTTTTTAGATCGAGATGGTGTCATCAATGTCGACACTGGCTATGTCTACGAGGTGGATGACTTCCAGTTTATTGATGGTGTCATCGAGGCCTTGCTCAAACTCAAACAAAAGGGCTATCTGCTGGTCGTGGTGACCAATCAGTCTGGCATTGCCCGTGGCTATTTCACCGAAGATCAGTTCATGAATCTGACGGAATGGATGGACTGGTCACTGGCCGATCGCGGCGTGGATCTGGATGGCATCTACTTCTGTCCTCACCACCCAACGGAAGGTGTGGATCCTTATCGGAAAGAGTGCCAGTGCCGTAAACCGGGTCCAGACATGATTCTGGATGCTGCCAACTATCTGAAAATTGATCTGGCTGCTTCCTACATGGTTGGCGACAAGAGCTCTGATATGAAAGCCGCCGTTGCCGCTGGCGTTGGCCACAAGGTTTTGGTCAAGACGGGGAAAGCCCTCACTGAAGATGGTATTGCATTGGCGGATGGGGTTTATCCGAGCCTGGTCGAATTTGCCGAAACGCTGCCATCGGTGAATTGATTTTCGGATCTGTAGGGCAAACGCAGTTGTTTGCTTAAATGAGAGGGGATGCTGATTGTGCATCCTCTTCTTTTTTGCGGCTCAAACAAGACCATGTGTGGATAACTCTGTGGGTTACTTCTGTATGGAATGTGACTAACATCGATTGAGGATAAATATCAAAAAATTCACCAGGTTTTGCTTGCGCGAAAGTTCGAACTCCCTATAATGCCGCCTCGCTGACACGGCAAGGCCCGCACTCCTCGGAGTAGGCGCCACGCGGTATCAGCCGGGCCGAAACGCCCCGGAGCGAACGCAGTAAAATGTGCTTGACTCCGAATCGGGAAGGCGTAAGATGCGCATCCCACGACAGCTAAGGCTGTCACGCTCTTTAACAATCAAATCAAGCAATCTGTGTGGGCACTCGCAGGAATTGGATGTCAAAAAAATTGATATGCAATGACTGATGAAGTGACCAAGACGATTCGAAAGGATCGGCAACAGTTAATTCAAAATTCATTGAGCTACAACTTTTAATTGAAGAGTTTGATCATGGCTCAGATTGAACGCTGGCGGCAGGCCTAACACATGCAAGTCGAACGGCAGCGGGGGGTAGCTTGCTACCTCGCCGGCGAGTGGCGGACGGGTGAGTAATG
>JAYRLO010000212.1:0-5299 GCA_041905215.1 Aeromonadaceae bacterium | reverse complement strand
AGTTAGCCAAGAACTTCTTCCTGACCCGTGAACGCAGCCTGTGGCGTAAGGTGCAGGAGGCCTACATGGCGGTGATCATGGATTACCGCTACAGCAAGGAGCAGATCCTCGAGACCTATATCAACGAGATCTACCTGGGGCAGAACAAGGCCCAAGGGGTTTATGGTTTTGGTCTGGCCTCTTACTTCTATTTCGGGCTGCCCCTCAACGAGCTGGATCAGGATCAGATGGCGCTCTTGGTCGGCATGGTGCGTGGCCCCTCCTATTACGATCCGTGGCGTTATCCGGATCGGGCCAAGGAGCGGCGTGACCTGGTGCTGCGGGTGTTGCTCGACAACCTGAAGATCGAGCCGCCAGAGTATCAAGCCTATCTGGCCAAACCCTTGGCGCTGCTCGAACGTGGGCAGATGAGCTATGGCCGCACGCCAGCCTTCATGAGCCTGCTCAAGCGCGAGTTGAAGGAGAAGTTTGGCGAGAGCTTCCTGAACCAGTCCGGGCTCAAGATCTTCACCAGTCTGGATCCGGTGGCCCAGCAGTCGGCGGAGTTAGCCGTGACGAGCCAGCTCGACGCCATCGAAAAAGAGCGCAAGAAACCCGATCTGCAGGGGGCCATGGTGGTCTCCAACTGGCGTACCGGCGAGATATCGGCACTGGTGGGCGGGCGGGACATTCGTTATGCCGGTTTCAACCGGGCGCTGGATGCGCGGCGCCCCATTGGCTCCTTGGTCAAACCGGCCGTCTATCTGACCGGCTTGCTGAAGGGCTATAACCTGGCAACGCCACTGCGTGACGAGCCGCTGACGCTGCGCAACCAGGGGGGCCAGACCTGGCGGCCGCAAAACTACGACAAGGGATTCCGGGGCCAGGTGCCGTTTTATCAGGCGATGGCCGAATCACTGAATCTGCCAACGGTACGGCTGGGGATGGATGTCGGGGTCAATCAGGTGGTTGATACGTTGCGCGCTCTGGGGGTGACACAACCCATTCAGGCGTTCCCGTCGCTATTTTTGGGCACGGTGGCGTTATCGCCGCTGGAGGTCAACCAGATGTATCTGACTCTGGCCAGCGAAGGGCTCTACCAGCCGTTGACCACGGTTCGAGCTGTGCTGGGGGATGACAACCAGATCCTCTATCAGAAGGATGTGAAGGCCGAGCGTCGGCTCGATGCCCGGGTCAGCTACCTGACGCTGTTTACCATGACCAAGGTGGCCAGCCAGGGGACGGCCCGCTCGCTGGCGGCGCGCTTCCCCGGCTCTGTGCTGGCGGGCAAGACGGGCACCACCGACAACCTGCGAGACTCCTGGTTCAGTGGTCTGGATAACGACGAGCTGGTCAGCGTCTGGGTCGGACGCGATGACAACAAGCCGGCCGGGCTGACGGGAGCCAACGGCGCCTTGCAGCTATTTGGTGATTATCTGGGGCGCCGTGGCGTCAACTCGCTGCAACTGGCGGTGCCCAAGGGGATCGTCTGGGCTAACTTCTCACGCGGCGGCAAGCCGGTAGAGAGTGGCTGTGCCGGCAGCCTGTCTCTGCCTGCGCGGCTGGATCTGCTCGGTCCCAAGGAGGCCTGCAGCAGTGGCGGCGGCGCGCGGCCGGACAATCCGGTGGACTGGTTCAAGCAGCTGTTTAGCCGCAACGAGGCGATGATCCCGGAGCGGGGATAATTCCAAACCTGCAACGGAAATAGTTTCGTTGCGATGAACATTCAACACGGCGATTTCGGTCGCCGTTTTTGTCGGAAATGGCGAACCATAGATCCGGGAGTAACCATGAATAGTCTTCTGTTAAAGGCGTTGACCTCGTTTTCTACGACCTGCAATAAGGCCATGCTGCAAGCCAACGATGAGGATCGCATCAAGCTGACCCTCAAGGTGTTGCATAAGAACCGCATCCCCATCAACCCAGCCGAGATCGAGTCCTGGCTGGTGGCCAACCACTGGCCGTCACGCTCGGTCAGCAGCATTGTCGGTTGGGCACAGACCATCAGCTCGGGAGGCAAGCTTCCGTTGACCAACAAGAACCCGAAGCTGACCGAAAATGAGGTCTGGACCAAGCTCAATTCGCGGTGAGTGACTGTTTTAACTTTTAAGAAGTCACTCATCCCCAAGGCCTGTAACCCCATTCCGATTACCCGTGAGATAAAAACGCTGCAAATGTGAACAAAGTGGGTGCCGGATGGCACAAATGCCGCTAGCATAGGGACTCACAAGGATGAGGCAGGCACGCTGCACTGTGGGTGCTGAAACCCAAGAGCAGTGGCCTGAGCGCAGGATGCCGTCATTTTATCGGGCTTTGCCCGTTACCCTCCCTCCTCAACCGAACCGATCACACGACACCGCAGTCGTCCCTCTCGTCGCCTTCTCATTATCTGGCGAGGGTGGTGGGATTCGTATGCGACTTATGTGCGCGACGATGCCAGACAATGAATGCTACGTGAGTTGCCGCCGTTCACGGCGACGCGGTATCGACACCGCACTTCAGGATTTCCAGGCCATGGCCAGGTAAAGGGCGTCTCCTGCACCGGCAATGAAGCCAAGACGCTCATAGAGCGCTCGAGCCCGGCTGGCCGGATCAACCTGCAGTTGTATCGAGAGATCCTTTGCAGCGGCTTCGACCTGCAACTGGCGGATTAAGGCGCTACCTATGCCCAGTCGCTGGTGACTGGGCAGCAAGGCAATGTCCACCAGCCGTAGTTGGTCTGGCAATTCGGCAACCAGCAAACGGCCAATCGGCGTGCCTTGCTGCTCGATGAGGACAAAGCGCCCTCTGGGGTAGTGACCGAAATAGTGCCGGGATTGGGCTTCGAACTGGCTGTGCAGGAATAGCGCTTTTTGTTGTTCATTGAATGGAAAGTTGGCCACCTCTGCCTGGCGATTGAGGGCATAGAGCCCCGCCATAAAGGCGTTGTCGTCGTCCGTTATCGGACGCAGGCGAAAGTCGGTGGGCAAAGGATCGTGCATGGAGCTGTCTCCTCTCTTTGGTTCGGGATGGGGTGGCATATCAATAACGGAATAAGCAAGGAAATGCTATGGACCCATATATTGGTGAAATACGGATCTTCGGCGGCAGCTTTGCCCCAGAGGGGTGGGCCTTTTGCAACGGCAAACTCCTGTCGGTCAGTGACAACGACGCTCTTTATTCTCTGCTTGGCACCACTTACGGTGGCGATGGGGTGAGCACCTTCGCGTTGCCCGACCTGCGTGGCCGACTGCCGCTGCATATGGGCAACTCCAGCTCAGGGCGCAACTATACGCCGGGTGAACAAGCTGGCTCTGAACAGGTCACCCTAAGTGAGATACATCTCCCCACGCACACTCACCAGGCCAACGGAGCCGCGGTTGGTGACGTGGGCAGCCCCAAAGACGCCTCTTGGGCGGGATCCTCTTTGGGGAATGCCTACTCCAAGGCGTCGCCCACTACCAGCCTGGCTCCCCAGGCCCTGGGCATGACGGGCAAGAGTCAGTCCCACGACAATATGATGCCCAGTCTGGGATTGAGCTTCATCATCGCCCTTCAAGGCTTCTATCCGCAACGAAATTAAGGAGATTTTGCTATGGAAGAATGGTTTATCGGCGAGATTCGTATCTTTGCTTTCGGTTTTGTTCCCCGTGGCTGGCTGCCCTGCAATGGTCAGTTGCTGTCCATCAGCCAGTACAGCCCCCTCTTTGCCATTTTGGGCACCACCTATGGTGGCAATGGCATTAGCACCTTTGCCCTACCCAATCTGCAGGGCAGGGCTCCCGTACACGCCGGCAATGACGTGACGCTGGGGCAAGCCGCAGGCGAGGAAAACCATACGCTGACGACGCAGGAAATGCCCCAACACACGCACCAGGTGCAAGCCGACTCAAGCAATGCTTCCGCCACCAGCCCGGCCAAGGGCTACTGGGCTACCAGCACTTACACCCTCTATGACTTTGATGCCAGCGTGGCCTTGGCTGCTGGCGCCATTAGTAATACCGGTGGCAACCAGCCCCATCCCAATATGCAGCCCTATCTGGTAGCGAACTTCTGTATCGCCATGCAGGGCATTTTCCCAAGCCACGGCTAAGGAGTACACAAATGGATTCCTATATCGGTGAGATCCGCATGTTTGCGGGTAACTTCGCTCCCAGGGACTGGGCCTTGTGCAACGGCCAATTACTGCCTGTTAAACAATACACAGCTTTGTTCTCCATCCTGGGTACCGCCTACGGCGGCGACGGCATCAATAACTTTGCCTTACCCGATCTCCGTGGCCGGGCACCCATGCACTGGGGCGAGGGTCCCAATCTGACCGCCAGGGCTCTGGGGCAGCAGGTCGGTAGCGGCAGCATCAACGTGAGTGCCGATCAAATACCGAGTCATAACCACCTGGCCATGGCTGTTGATGCATCAGCAACCATCTCAGGACCGGCTGACGCTTGCTGGGCCAAGCTTGTTGTTAATAGGGAAAGCCAAAACCTGTACGGTGACGGTAGCCAGATGACACTGATGTCTTCTCAAGCGCTGGGTGCTGCGGGGGGCAACCAGGCGCACAACAACAGACAGCCCTACCAGGCGCTGAATTTCATCATCTCTTTGTCTGGCTCATACCCGGTGCGCCCTGATGGTGGCGAGTGAGCATTGTATTACCGTGATGGGCGAACAGCAGCCAGCCAAGCCGGACCACTGTTCATTTTGTTTTTCCGACATGGTCAGGCGCCATGACCACTGTTGAATTGAGGATATTGCCATGAGTCGAGCCTGGCTATGGTTGGGATTACTGGTTGCCGTCACCGGCAGCGCCAAGGAGCTGGTGTTAGTGGATGCCGATCTGGCGACACAGATCCAGGCAAAGCCCGGTGTTGAGCTCAGACGCCTTCACGGGCTCGATGACCTCCCCGGTGCCCTGGCCGGTGATCGCTGGTCCAGGGTCAGCCTCATCAGCCACGGTCAGCCGGGAGCACTGCAACTGGGTGGCGAGCGGCTTGACCAAGGCTTCCTTGCCCAACATCCTGGCTTCCTGAATGCTTGGCGTCAGCAGTTGACGACCAATGCTCAGTTGGAGCTGTGGGGCTGTGCGGTAGCCAAAGGCCAAGGCCATCAGCTGGTCGATAGCCTATCGACCGCCGTTGGTCGGCCTGTACTCGCCTCCACCGATGCTACAGGCCCAAGCCGCCTGGGGGGCAACCTGAGTCTGGAATATGGCCACGGTCGAGTGCCCGATAGTGCTCCACTGACTCATCTGCAGCAGTTGCTGCTGGCTGATCTGACCTCCGCCAACTCGGAAAATTTTGACAGTTGCGTGAATTGCGACGACAACACCGCTTATTCCGTT
>JAYRLO010000211.1:0-5300 GCA_041905215.1 Aeromonadaceae bacterium | reverse complement strand
CAATGGCCTGGCGACCAATGAGCCGTCGATCTCCCGGCTGATACGCAGGGCCACATCAATGCCTTCGGGGACCAGCTCCAGCTTGCGATCCGTGGCGACTATCTCCACCGACAGCTGGGGATGCAACCGACAAAAATGCGGTATCAGGGGGGCAAAATGGCGAGAACCAAAAGGCACCGAAACGCTGACCCGTAACAAACCACCAACCTGCTGACGCTGCTCATCGAGTTCCATCTCGGCATCCCCGATATCAAGCAATATCTGCTGACAGCGTTCGTGGAAACGGGCGCCACTGTCGGTCAGGTGCAACTTGCGCGTCGTCCGTTGCAGCAGACGGGCATCCAGGTGAGCCTCAAGCTCGGCAATGTGCCGCGATACGGCGGTTGTCGACATCGCCAAGCGCTCGGCGGCACGAACAAAGCTGCCTTGCTCCACCACCTTGCAAAACACCTCCATCGCCAGCAATCGATCCATACGCCCTCAATTATCCCGATTAACGGAATTAATCATCCTATATTAAGTTATTTATCACAATAACACGGATAACGATAATAGCATTCATCGCCGGAACATGATGTTTGGGCCCAAAATTCGGTTCTGCTGCCACAGGAAGCGCGGTAACGGACTGGAGGATATCGACATGAACACCAAGACAACATTCACCGCTCTCATGCTCTCCCTGCTGCTGGTTGGCCCGGCTCTGGCGGCCAAAGATAGTGATGGCCCGGCTCGTCAACCACAGATCAGCCGCCAATCAAACCAAGCTGCGACGATCACCCAATTGCCGGACAGCAACCTGCGGTATCACGAAAATAATCACTAACGCCTGAAATGTCCTTTCTCTGTGTTTGCCCCGGATTTCGGGGCTTTTTTGTATCTGAAGTCTGCCGGGGCAGCAAAGAAAGGGCTCTGTCCCAGCCATGCGTTGATAGGTCCAGCTCAAATGTTGGCCTGGAGTCCGGACGAGCGGTTCCGACTCATCACAGCGACTTAGGTAGCGCTAAGCTGACCCTCTGCGCCAGGGATGGCGCCAAAGAAAACGGGAGCCTCAGCTCCCGTACAACGCCTCAATGACGTAACCCTATCCCTTTGGTCACCAGATAGTGGGCCAGGCCATAGAGCAGCAGAATGAAACCGCAGATGATGCTATAGGCCACCGCCATCGGCACATCCGATATTCCCAAAAAGCCATAGCGGAAGGCATTGACCATATAGATGATCGGGTTGGCATGCGACAGCCCCTGCCAGAAGGGGGGCAACAGCTGGATCGAGTAGAAAACCCCACCCAGGTAGGTCAGCGGCGTCAGCACAAAGGTCGGAATGATGCTGACATCATCGAAGCTCTTGGCAAACACCGCATTGAGCAAACCCCCGAGCGAAAACAGGATCGCCGTCAGTAGCAGAGTCACCACCACAGCGAACGGATCATGGATCTGCAGTGGCACAAAGAACAGCGAAACCGCCGTTACTATGGCTCCGACGCACAGACCACGCACCACTCCACCGGCAACAAAGCCGAGGATAATCACGTAATTGGGGACCGGCGCGACCAGCATCTCTTCGATATTGCGCTGGAATTTGGCGCTAAAAAACGAGGAGGCTACGTTGGCATAGGAGTTGGTGATCACCGACATCATGATGAGCCCCGGCACTATGAACTCCATGTAGCTGAAGCCATGCATGAGGCCGAGGCGACTGCCAATCAGGTTGCCGAAGATGATGAAGTAGAGGCTCATGGTGATGGCTGGCGGTACGAGCGTCTGCACCCAGATCCGGGTGAAACGCGTCACCTCCTTGGTCAGAATACTCTTGAAGGCAATCCAGTAGACCATTGGATTCATTTTCGACCCTCCTCGACCAATTTGACGAATAGCTCTTCGAGGCGGTTAGCCTTGTTGCGCATGCTGAGTACCTTAATCTGCTGGGCCGACAGGGCGCTGAACAGAGGGTTAAGCCCCTGACTCTTGCCGATTTCGACTTCGATACTGGTGTCATTGACCAACTGCCAGCGAAAACCGTCCAGCTGGATCCGCGATGCACAACAGTCCAGATCCAACACAAAGGTTTCCACATCCAGCTTGCCGAGCAGCTCTCGCATCGTCGTGTTCTCGATGATACGGCCGCGATCGATGATGCCAATGTTACGACACAGCATCTCGGCTTCTTCCAGATAATGGGTGGTCAGTATGATGGTCACCCCTTGCGCATTGAGTTCCTGCAGGAACTGCCACATGGAGCGACGGATTTCGATATCCACCCCGGCGGTGGGTTCATCCAGGATCAGCAGTTTGGGCTCATGCATCAGGGCCCGGGCAATCATCAGGCGGCGTTTCATACCACCAGAGAGGGTGCGAGCCTGCTTGTCGCGCTTGTCCCAAAGATCCAGCTGCTTGAGATACTTTTCGGCACGTTGATGAGCCAGGCGCCGGGGAACCCCATAGAAACCAGCCTGATTGACAACAATCTGCAGCACCTTTTCGAACTGGCTGAAGTTGAACTCCTGCGGGACCAGGCCGATCTGCGATTTGGCCAACTCCAACTGGCTGTCGATGTCGTAACCGAACACCTGGACACGGCCGGAACTCTTATTGACCAAGGAGCTGATAATGCCGATGGTGGTCGACTTCCCCGCACCATTTGGCCCCAGCAAGGCATAAAAATCGCCCTGTTGCACCACCAGATCGATGCCCTTGAGTGCTTCGACACCGCCTTTGTAGGTCTTGTGTAACCCTTGTATCGTCAGGGCCTGCATCTGAATGTTCGCTCCTCTGGGATGGCAAATTAACAATCAGCCATTATAGCCAGCGGGATCACGATAAAACACGGATAAAAAAAGTGGCCTTTTAGCCACTTCTAATCAGGTAAGGCAGGACGTGTTCCCATTGACCCAACCGTTGGCGGCAGGGATGCCACCATCAAGCTCCCATGGATGGGTTTACGGCGTGTTGGTGAAAGGGAACCTTCCTGCATTTTTCTTAAGTGACGGCATTGACCTTCCAGGCACTTTCTGTCGATGCAAGACCGAGCACGGCCCACGTCACGCCAGCGGAATCACCTTGCCGATGAAGCGCAGGTTGCGATATTTCTGCGCATAGTCGATGCCACAGCCGACAACGAATTCATCAGGGATGGCAAAGCCAATCCATTCGACGGGAACCTGAACCTCACGACGGGAGGGTTTGTCGAGCAGGGTGCAGATGGCCAGAGACTTGGGCTCGCGCAGACTCATGATCTCGCGCACCTTGTTCAAGGTATAGCCGGTGTCGATGATGTCTTCGACAATCAGCACATCCTTGCCTTTGATCTCGTCATCGAGATCCTTGAGGATGCGCACTTCCCGAGAGCTGTTCATGCTGTTGCCGTAGCTGGAGGCCGTCATGAAATCCAGCGAAACGGGCACATCGATGTGTCGGCACAGGTCAGCTAAGAACACGCAGGAGCCACGCAACAAGCCAACCATGACCAGTTCATCGCTCCCCTGATAATGAGCGCTGATGGCTTGGCCCAATTCGGCAATCCGTTGTTGTACCTCTTGTTCAGAGATCAAAACGTCAACCCTGTGTTTCATGGCTTGCTCCTGACTGTTTTTGCTTCGGAATAATGTTGAAAATGGTTAAGATGGTCACGGATTTTATCACCAATCCCCCGGATTGGCTCGAAAAAGTCAGGGATAAAACAAGAGACCCCAGCCAGCATAGGCGGGCTCAACAATAACAATGAAACGAGAAAATTGTAGCTATGCAATCAACCACAGAACCTCGTCGTCGCACCCGGCTCAACCCGGATGCGCGTAGTCGTCAATTGATGGATCATGCCATTGCAGTCTTTGCCCAACGGGGCATAGGTCGAGCCAGTCACGCAGAGATCGCTGAACGAGCTCATGTCTCGGTCGCCACCGTCTTCAACTATTTCCACACTCGAGAAGAGTTGGTTGATGCCGTGTTGGCCGAGGTTGAAAGCTATCTCTACTCCCTGGTTCAGCAAGCCTATGACTCCGGGAGTGACGCGCTAGCGTGCATCGAACAGTTGATCGAGCGTTACATCGATGCTGCTTATGAGAAGGGAGAGTACAACCTGATTGCGCTGGAGTGGAGCGCGTCGATTCGTGAGGATGTCTGGCCCCGCTTCCACCAGTTTAATCAACGCCTGGTGGAACTCACCGCCAGCAAACTGCAACATAGTGCCGATGCAGGTGAACTAAAACTGCCGATGGCCGCCCAAGAACTGGCGCGCCTGCTCAACAGTTTGTGTTTGCCGGTCTGCCAGCAGATCTTCAGCCAACCGCAACCGCCGAAGGAGGAGGTCAAGTCCTTCATGGTGCGCGCCAGCCGACTCGCGCTGGGTGTGGCGGCATAACCAGCCAAGAGCCTGTGTATCTGACCACCAGGGTCGGCTCTCGCCGATCCTGGCTGGTATCCCCTGAACGTCTCCGTGACGCTACCTACTGATCGCCCCAGCGGCGAGCCAGTGACGACTCCACCCCTAAATGATCCAGCACTCGAGCCACCATGAAATCGACCAGATCCGTCAACAACTGGGGCTGATGGTAGAAACCTGGCGAGGCCGGCATGATGACCGCCCCCAACTGGCTGAGTTTGAGCATATTTTCCAGATGAATCGTCGAGTAGGGAGTCTCGCGCGGCATTAGTATGAGCTGGCCTCGCTCCTTGAGCACCACATCGGCGGCGCGCTCGATGAGATTATCGGAAGCGCCATGGGCAATCGCACTGATGGTGCCCATCGAGCAGGGGGCGATCACCATCTGTTTGGGCGCCGCCGATCCCGAGGCCACCGGCGAGAACCAATCCAACCTGGAGCTCAGTTGAATCGCCCCCTCGGCCGCCTTGAAGCGCTGCTCCAGCCAACGGGCACAAACGTCGGCATCGGCTGGCCACTCCTCACCCAGCTCGGTGGCAATTACCACTCGCGCCGCATCGGAGAGCAGCAGGTAGACGCGATAATCAGCAACCAGCAGCCGCTCGAGCAGACGAACCCCATAGGCCGCACCGGAGGCTCCGGTCAGCGCCAGCGTGATACGCTTTGCGGCACTCATGAGACGCTGGCCACATCATGCAGACGAGCCAGCAGCTTGCCGTGAATACCGCCAAAACCACCATTGCTCATCACCAGAATTTGATCCCCCGGCTTGGCCTCTGTGGCCAGTTGCTCGACCAGCGCCGATAGATCATGGAACACGCGAGTCGGCACAGGCGCCTCGGCAGCCACCTTGCCGATATCCCAACCCAGATCGCTTGGCGCAAACAGATAGGCTTTGTCGGCCCGAGCCAGACAAGCCGACA
>JAYRLO010000210.1:0-5350 GCA_041905215.1 Aeromonadaceae bacterium | reverse complement strand
TCGTGGTACCCCACTGCTGGTACAGTTGTTTATCATCTATTACGGTGCCGGGCAGTGGAGCTGGCTCAAAGAGTCGTGGGCCTGGAACTGGTTCCAGGAGGCCTGGTTTTGTGCCTTGCTCTCCTTCATGCTCAACACGGCTGCCTACACGGCGGAGATTATTCGTGGGGCCATCCGTACCATTCCGCGTGGCGAGATTGAGGCGGCTCAGGCCTTCGGCATGACTCCGTGGCAAACGATGAAAGGGATCATACTGCCGAGTGCCATGCGCCGGGCTTTACCGGCCTACAGTAACGAGGTGATCTTCATGTTGCATGCCTCTGCGGTGGCCGGGATCATCACGGTCGTCGATCTGACCGGGGCGGCTCGCATCATCAATGCTCGCTATTACAGCCCATTTGAAGCCTTTCTCACGGCCGGATTGCTCTACATGATGCTGAGTTTGTGCCTGGTATGGCTTTTCCGACGTCTTGAACTGCGTTGGCATGTGCATTTAAGGCCGCGAACCGTCTAGGTTGTGGCTGCTGGCAGGGCGGTGACGTGCTATCATGTCACCGTTTTGTTTCTAAGGTTCTTAAGGAGCCTGTCGTTGCGCGCTGTGTTGTTCACCTTACTGCTGCTGTGTGGAGTTTTTCCTCTCCAGGCGGCCGAGCAGGTTCTTTTCGCTGCCGAACCCTCCTGGTTGCAAGCTGTCTCGATCCCCAAAACCACGACGCAGTCGGCTGTTTCTGGTCAACGCTATCTACTGGTCGATCGCCAGAACTATGTTGATTCATCCCAGGTGCAGCGCTACAGCCGCTACGTGATCCAGATCAGCAGTACCGAGGGGCTGGAAAAGTCCTCCCAATTGTCTTTCGATTTCGATCCCAGCTACGAGACGTTGACCATCCACAAGGCCCGGGTGTGGCGCGATGGAAAACCACTGGATCGTCTGGAACCCAATGAGCTTCGGGTCTTTCAGCGCGAAGCCGATCTCTCCCGTTTTCTCTATTCCGGTAACCGGACGGCTTACCTGATCCTGCCCGATATCCGGGTCGGCGACGTACTCGAATACAGCTTCACGGTGCAGGGGAATAACCCTGTGATGGATGGGCGTTACAGCGATACTCTGGCGATGGACTGGGATGTGCCAATTGCACGTAACAGCCTACGACTGTTGGTGGCGCCGAGCCGGGCCCTGTTTTTTCAGGCACCCAAACAGAGTGATGTTCAGGTCAAGATCAGTGACTCCTCGGGGCAGCGGGAGATCCTCTGGCAACAGGAAAACGTCCCCGCGGTCGAGGTGCAGAGCGATGCACCCGCCTGGTATAGCCCGAACCGTATGCTCAGCGTCAGTGAGTTTGCCACCTGGCACGATGTGGTGGCCTGGGCACAGCCTTTGTATGATCAGGCTGCCGTGGTGGATCCTTCGGTACAGCAGTTGGCTGACCAACTGGCGGCGAATAAGGATCAAGCCGGGAAAATCATCGCGGCTCTGCACTTTGTGCAGCAGGAGATCCGATATCTGGGGATGGAGGATGGCATCGGCTCTCATCGTCCCCGCCATGCGGCTGACACCCTCTACCGACGCTATGGTGACTGTAAGGATAAGACAGCCCTGTTGATGGCCCTGCTCAAGGCGATGGGATTATCACCGACCGCGGCTCTGGTCAGCCTGGAGCAGGGGGAGTCCTTGCCCAACCAGCAGCCTTCCCCCTATCTGTTTGACCATGTGATCGTTACCTTGCTACTCGATGGCAAGCGGGTCTGGTTGGATGGTACCGAATTGAATCAAGGCGATAACCTGCAGACGATAGCGGTTCCCTACTTGCGTTATGCCTTGCTGCTCGAGCCCGAGAGTGGCTCTCTGATGCCTATGGATGGCGACTATCGTGCCTCCGAGGTGACAGTGCAGCATGAGATTTGGGTGCAGAGCGATCAGAACCGTCTGGCCGTCGAGACCCAGTACCAGGGGCAGATGGCAGAACAGCAACGTGGTCAGTGGTTGATGGCGACGCCGCAGTCCATCAGCCGCCGCTTTTCCGACTACTATGGTCGCATCTATGGGGATATTGAATCCATCGGCGTGCCGACAGTGGTCGATGATCGGCAGCAGAACCGCTTGGTGATGAGTGAGGTTTATATGACGCCAGGCGGTGAGCGAATGGTGTCAGAGCAAGGGCTGGATATCTATGCCGATCTTCTCGACAACTATCTCAAGGATGTTGATAACAATCGGACCCAACCCTTGATGTTGAACGACCCGATCCGTTTGCAGCAGGAGTTTTTGGTGCATCTGCCCAAAGCCATGCAGATCGCCCCCTACCACTCATCGCTGGATAACGCCGTATTCCGCTTTGACATGCAAGTCGAGCCGATGGCGCCTACCTTGTTGCGCGTTCGCTATCGCTATGAAGGGCTACAGCAGAGCGTCCCAATTGCCGAGTTGGCTCGATACCGTGAAAATGTTCGTCGCGCCAAGGAGCAGCTCAGCCTGAATTTCACGCTGCCGTCGCACTGACTTCAGTCTGTTGCGGTGTCATAGACCAAGGTCCCCCCTTGGTCTATGAGTCAGACATCAGCGGAATGAGGCCCAGATGGGCGCATGATCCGATGGCTTCTCGACGGCACGCAGTGGATAGTCGATATCGGCATCGGTTAAGCGGGCCAGCAGTGGGGCCGTGGCCAGGATCAGATCGATGCGCAGACCCCGATTTTCATCGAAGCCCTTACTGCGGTAGTCGAACCAGCTGAATCGATCGTCGGCATCTGGATGCCGGGCTCGGAAGCTGTCGTGCAGTCCCCACTGCTTCAGGCGTTGCAGCCACTCGCGCTCCTCCGGCAAGAACGAGCATTTGCCATCGCGTAGCCAGCGCTTGCGATTGGCCTCTCCGATGCCAATGTCACTATCTTCGGGTGAGATGTTCAGATCGCCCATGACGATCAACTCGTCGGCCGGGCTGTGCTCGGTTTCCAGTTGCTGTTGCAGATCGGCGTAGAATTTTGCCTTGGCGGGGAATTTTGTCGGATGATCGCGACTTTCACCCTGCGGGAAATAACCGTTCATCACAGTCAGCTGGCGGCCATCATCGAGCTCGAAGCGGGCGCTGATCAGACGACGTTGCGCCTCTTCGTCATCGCCAGGAAAGCCGCGCGTGACGGATACGGGTTGTTGTTTGCAGAGCAGGGCCACCCCATAGTGCGCCTTCTGGCCGTGGAAGTAGACGTGATAACCCATGGCTTCGACATCGGCGCGGGGGAAGGCGTCATCATGCACCTTGATCTCCTGCAGCCCTATGATATCGGGGTGGTGAGTGTCGATGAGTGCCTGCAATTGTGGCAGTCTTGCGCGTAATCCATTGATATTAAAGGATACTACTTTCATGAATTCTCACTGGTTGGCTCAGTCATTCGACTATTAGTGTGATTTATGGGATTGCATATCTTCATGCAGTTTGCGTAGCCGCCCAAGTTGGGCCGGGTTGAGTTGGACACCATCGAGCAAGGCGAGAGTGGTTCTGCACTCTTCCAGCAGTTCGGCGACCGGCTGACCCCGCCCTTTGGCCAACTGTAGCAACGCTTGAGCCTTGTTGATGGCGGCGTTGGTATTGGCTGGCGCCCGGCGCAGAGCCTCGCGAAAACAGGTGATCGCCTCGTCCAGGCGGCCAGCAGTATAAGCCTGGATCCCCTGTTCGTTGAGCTCGCGGTATTTTTGCTGCCGCTCCTGCTGCCCCTCGTCATCGGCATTGCTCTGAATACAGGTCAGCAACAGCGAGTCGACATTCTCTTTACCCTGCATCAGCTTTTGTAGCTGCTCGGCATACTCATATTCGCCGAGCTGGGTTAGCCCCAACACCATGTTGCTGAGCAGCGGGGCGGCCATGTTATCTGGTTCTTGCTGATAGGGCTGAATGGCCTTGTAGAGCATCTTCTTGCCGCGCACCATCTCGCCGCGTGCGACCTGGACCCGCGCCTGGCAGACCTGTTCGAAAGTGGCGTAGTCGAAGCCGTTTTCCATCAGCTGTTGACGATTGCGTGACAGGGCATTGTTCACCTGTTTTTGCAGATTACCGATATGGTAGGGATCCTCACTGTTCATCGCATAGAGGATTAGACAGTGGATATAGCTGCCAAGCAGCTGGATCAGCTTGCTATGGTCGAATCGGTTCAATTCGAGCATGGTGGCAGTTGAATCGCGGGCTCGTAAATAATCCCCCTGAGCCATCGCCATCTCGGCCAACAGGCGGTGCAGCATACCCGATTGCGGGGATATTTCGGTAGCGCGACTCAAGGTCTCGATGGCCTCTTGCGGGTTGTTACTCTCCAGCAAAGCGGCGGAAAGCCAGCGATAGGCATCGATCATCAGCGGGCGCAATCGCAAGGCGGTGTGCAGATGGGCGATCGCATCATCATACTGGCCCAGCAGGTAGCAGGCTTTGCCCAGTCCCAAGCGTAACCAACTGGATTCGCCGGCAGCCAGGCCGCTGCGGAGTATGGCGCGTGCGGCGGCCGGATTTTCGAGGCGCATATGCATCTCTGCCATCAGGCAGCGGCAGAAGGTCGCAAATTTGGTTCCCTCGTCAATGGCGTGCTGGCAGTGCCGGATCACGGCCGCATAATCGTTCTCATCCAGAGCGATAAACAGCTCCTTGAGCTGCTGTTTACGCAGCAGGGCTCGCTGCAAACGCTGACGCAGTTGCTCCTGGGAGAAGGGCTTCATCATGTAGCCGTCTGGCTCACTCTCCAGGGCACTGAGGACCATGGCGCGGCTGTTGTCTCCGCTGATGATAAACACCACAGCTTCTGGGGGGAGTTTATGCTGCTCGCGGAGCCCTTCGAGTAGTTGACGACCGTTCTCGCCCATGCCGAGGTTGTAGTCGATCAGATAGATATCAAAAATTTCTTTCTGACAACGGCGGCGGGCCTCTTCGGCCGAACTGAGAATGACGATCTTGGTGAAACCCAGATTGAGCAGCATCGCCTTCATCATGATCTGAAATGAACGCTGATCATCGACGAGAAGTACTCGTTGCTTTCGGAACAGCAGGGCGCTACTGGGCTTTGAGGTGTCCTGTTCGAGCAAGTCGGTCATGGGGCGATGTTCATTGAGTGGGCCATGGGGCTATGGCGCTACTATAACGGATTTTTTTCGCGAAGGATGTGCGCAACGCTGGGTTGCCAGGGGAAGAACAAGAGGGAAATGGTGGAGGGAGAAGGATTCGAACCTTCGAAGGCAGAGCCGTCAGATTTACAGTCTGATCCCTTTGGCCGCTCGGGAACCCCTCCACGGGATAACCTAATTTGAAGCTGTTGGTGCTAAAGCTGGTATTGCATTAAGAGGAATGGTGGAGGGAGATGGATTCGAACCTTC
>JAYRLO010000209.1:0-5352 GCA_041905215.1 Aeromonadaceae bacterium | reverse complement strand
GGCATCAACAACCTGGATTACTGGACCGGTCAGGTCAAAGAGTCACACCGCGACTCAATCTTCTACTATTACGAGGACAAGCTGACGGCCGTACGGCTGGGACAGTGGAAATTCCACTTCTCGACCAAAGAAGATTACTACGCCAACGTAGTCCCATTGACGGTACCCAAGATCTATAACCTGCGTGCCGATCCGTTTGAAAGCTTCGACTCCCGCGATGCCCAAGGCCATCTGCTGCAAAAGATGTCCTGGCTGCTGGCGCCGGTCAGTGAACTGATTGGCCAACACATCAAGACGCTGAAGGAGTATCCGCCGGTGCAAGGGGGAACCAGCTTTGATATGTCGGATATCATCTCGCAAACCATCAAGAAGGGGCAGCAATAACCGCCGCTTCACCGCGTGTGTTTTCTATACCATGGCCCCATCTGAGATGGGGCCATTTATCTCGGCTAATCCCCGCTCACATTACCATGCCGCGTATTTAAGGTGCCCCAGCCGATGGTCACGCCGGTGAACCAGCTGTCGAACCGCATCCATCCGTCAGAGCCTGGAGTACATAACGATTTCGCCCCGTCTGTTTGGCACGATACAGTGCCTTATCGGCCTGCTCACACAGCTCGGTCAAGGTGGCGCCCGGTTGCCAGAGAGTAATGCCGATGCTCAGAGTCACGTGATCTGCCGTTGTCGAGCGCGCGTGAGCCAGCCCCAGTTGCGCCATTTGCTGCTGCAACCGCTCGGTGACCACGACAGCCCCCTGAGCATCAACGTCATCGAGATAAACAATGAACTCTTCACCACCGTAACGGCCGACCATGTCCAGGTCATCACGAATTGCCGAACTCAGACAGGCTGCCACTTGTTGCAGGCAGCGGTCACCCGCCGGATGCCCATAGTGGTCATTATATTTTTTAAAGTGGTCGACATCGACCATCAAAATGGCAGCACCCGGCGAACGCAGCGGATCTTTGCGTCGGAGCCGATTAGCCACACTGGTGAAGAACGCCTGTCGGTTTGGGATCGCCAGCAATAGGTCCTGATTCAGCGACCGGACCAATTTGCTGGTCATCTGATAATTATTGAACTCGACTCTGGCGATGTAATTGACGGTGCGACGTATAAAATAAAAAATCGTGGCGATACATCCGGCCAAAAAGCCAATCAGCACAACGAACAACAAAAAATTATCGACATTGACACCGGTCCACAGGAGCAGGAAAAAACAACTCAACATGGCAGCGCTAAAATAAGGGATCACCAAAATGGCACCGATATAAGAGAGCGGTATCAGCACGGTGAGAGCCGGCTCCAGCGAATTAATACCAGGCATCACGTAGTAGATTTTCTGCCGATACAGGAACATCACCATTAACCACACGACTGAGCCTACAAAGGTGTAGCACACAAATTTTCGCTGAAAGCCGGAGCCGACATGTAATCCGCTCCGATTTTCGTCAAAGCAGCACTCGGGGAAAGCCATAAACAGCAGCAGGAACAGGATGGCCAACGCCAACGACCAGATGAGTGGCACACAATTGTGCGGATTAATCAGACGGTCAACATCCAAGAAGGCATAACCCTTCAGCAACAGATAACCAACCCTGAACAATACCAGCCCCAGAATAGCAATGTTGCAAACAATAAATATCCGCATACATTTTTCAGAAATATGAGCAACATGTTTTGCCAAAAAGTCATGCTGCTGCAACTCCACTTCATCGGCTAATATCTTGGACGATATAATCCCGGTATCTGCGTTATCCAACGCTTTAAAAAACGAATATTTGGTCATGTTGAATTCCGAAATAGTTCTCTGCGATTAGCAAGATGACATCTGACTTTTCTGTTGCCATAAGTTGACCAACTCTCTGGCAGCGATGGCGGGTGCAAAATAGAAGCCTTGCAGGCTGTCACACCCCATCTCCATCAACATTCGGGCCTGATTCTGGTTCTCCACCCCCTCGGCCACCGTATGCAGACGCAGGTGGCGGGCGATGGACAACGACGCTTGCACCGCGGAGCGATAACGATTGTCGTCGAGCATATTGGCGACAAACACCCGATCGATTTTCAGCTCGGTGACCGGGCTCTGCACCAGATGTAATAGCGAGGCATGTCCGGTGCCAAAATCGTCCATCGCCAGCTTGATGCCATGCAGGCGCAGACGGGATGTGGTCTCCAGCAGACTCGGGAGATCGTCATAGCCTTCGGTCTCGGTGATCTCCAGACACAACAACTGCCCGGGCAAGCCATGACGATCCAGCAGCGCCAGGGTGCGCTCGGTAAAGCCCAGATCCAGCAGCTCAGAGGGGGCTATGTTCACCGAAACCGGCATTTCTATACCCAGATCCAACCACTGGCGGCAGCTGATGATGGATTGCTCGAGGATCTGGGCCCCGAAACGTTCGTACAGTGCATGCTCGCACAAGGGCCCAATAAACACCCCTGGCGGCAGAATCCCACGTTGCGGATGTTCCCAGCGCGCCAGAGCCTCGGCACCGATCAGCTGACCGGTGACTGCGCAGACTTGGGGCTGGAAGTAGGCACGGATCTGCTGATGCTCCAGCGCGGTTAATAACTCATCGCGTTGTGGACGGTACTCTGTTTTCTGGCGTATCGCCGGATCAACACGCGCGGAAGAGAACTGCTGCAAAGAGGCACTGATCTGCTGCCGACTGACCGGCTTTTGCAACGCCTCCACGATGTTGAGCCCGTGCAGGGCGGCCATCTCGACCACTGAATGGAGAATTTCCTGACTCACAGCCGTCATCAGCAGCACAGGGCATGGCTTATCGAACACCGCCAGATGACGCAAAAACGCGATGCCATCCATACCCGGCATATTCAGATCGCAAATCAACGCATCCGGCATACCGTACCGGTCGATGCTCGCCAGTGCTGCGGCACCATCCCGCACCGGATATATATGGTTCGCCAATGGCTTACATAATTCATGCAACCAACTTAACTGAAATGAATCATCCTCAATAAGGATCAAACGTTCAATTTTATTCATAACCTTACCCGATGACATGGTTATCTCTCGAGGAGATGCACCATGGATGCATTTAATTGACAGCCGCATGCATCCCATCATCCGGCATTACCGATTTCCACTTCTTGCTATAGACATTTATCGTCGCATCAAAGACCTGCCGATAATGACTCGGCCACTCTTTTTTTAAATTGGCGTTATATTCAAGCACCTCATCTGGAATATCTGGCAGCAGCCTGAGTTTTTCCCACTCCAGCGCCTCCACCATGCCGCCGCGCTGCTGGGGGCTCGCGTCACTGTGCTGTTGTTGCAGCGCCAACAACGTCTCGGTGTCAGGCTTGATACCGGAGACCAGATCGGCTCTGAGTTGCAACAGACTCTCCATCCGCTGTACCTGCGATAGATGGCGAGCGCCCTGCCAACCACGACTCAGTTGCCGATAGCGGCTGAGTGCAGCCTGCTGAGTGCCGTCGGAGGAAAGCACTACGGCATCGAGACACAAGGAGGCCGACAACTGTTGCAGTGACAACTCATCCTGCGGCACATAACAGGCAAAGCGCTGCGCCTGCTGTAACGTCTCCTGTGCTGCCGCCAATTCAAAGTCCGCCATCTCGATGAACGCCTGTAACCAGTAGCGATCCAGATTGCGCGGTGCCAAGGCGATCGCCTGACGCAACGACTCGCGCGCCTCGGCCAACTGGCCACTGCGAATACAGGCCTCAGCCTTGAGCGTCAGCGCCGAACTGGCCAGCAACAAGTCCTCCTGTAATGGCTGCAACAATGCAAACGCAGTTGCATAGTGCTGTTGCTGTAACTCGGCTTGTGCCCAGAGTAGTTGTGCCCTGTTCTCCAGCCCGGTGCGTTTTAATCCATTGAGCAGGCTGGCTGCCTGGTTAAAGTCGCCGCCAGCTATGCACGTCTCGGCCAGGAGCAGACGCGCCTTTTGCCCTACGATGCCACGGGTGCGGATCAGGCGTTGTCCCACCTCCAGCCAGCCACCACGTTCGGGTTGCCGACAGCGTCTTATCAATCCGGCCAAACGCCCCTGCTGCTGCAGCAATTGATGCAGCCGACGACTAAACAGATTAAAGCTGACCGGTTTGACAAGATACCCATCCGGATTGAGCTCCATGATGCTACGAAAGCCTTCCAGTGTGGCCTCGGCCGTCAGCATCACGACCACACAGTCGGCGGCAAGACGCTGCTCCTGTCGCAACAGGGTCAGCACCTGGTAGCCATTCATACGCCGACTGCCGAGATTAAAATCCAGCAGCAATAGCTGATACTCTCTGGCGGCACACAATTGCAGCGCCTCTTTGCCACTGTCGGTCAGATCGACCTGTCCGGCGGTGAACCCCATCTTCAGCAACATGCCGCGCATGGCATTACACATCACCGCACAATCATCAAGAATTAATATTGGGCGCTGCTTGTCAATCGGCATGGTTTAATCCTGTATTTACTGCGCCTCCTGGCAGAGCTATTCCATTAATAACCCTCATGGATATTAATTCATCTTGCCGAACGACTCTGTTCTTTTCGCAACACTCACGAATCTTATTAATAGCAAGCCAGCTTGATATTAAAATCACAGGGGGAAGGTGTCTGTTCTTTTCGGAACATACAAACTTTCAAACCCATGTAAATATGACACCTCATAGTAAAAATGGAGTGTTTTTATTTCAGACTAAAAACAAATAGTCGAGAGTAATACGCTTATCTATTTAGTTGTTTTCTCTCGGCAAATATTCCGTGTTGTACGCGGGTGTTTTTTATTAAAACATCAGGAGTAAATTATGACTGGAACATCGGTTGACTATCACTATCTGGACACCCGGCATGTGCTGGAACTGACCGACGGCGATCTGTCATTGGTGCAGACGTTACTGGGAGCCTACCTGGTTGCCGCCCCTGAAGAGCAGTTACGACTTCAACAAGCCATTGTTAACCACAATCAGCCCGAGCTGATGCAACAGACGCACCGCATCCGCGGCTCGTTGCGCTATCTGGGAGCTTTGCCCCTTGAGGTGATGCTGCAACGAATCGAGTCAGACGCTAGCGCCTCCTCGCAGGAGCTGCTGATCAGCTATCATTTTTTTCATCAGGCCTGCCACCAACTCATCCATGAAATTCATCACTGGCAACAGTGTCTCATGCGGCGCTAATATGAAGCCGTCCCGTCATAACATCAGCACGCGCCGCCTCTCCCGTAGCGCCCGCGAGTTCCACATCGGAGACAAGACCATGGAGCCGACAACTGCTTCCCTTTCGACGACCGACATCCAATGGCCTTGCCCCCTCGCGCCAGCCACTCAGCAACGGTTGTTGGCGATTGCCCGTCCCTATGACTACAAGCAGCT
>JAYRLO010000208.1:0-5353 GCA_041905215.1 Aeromonadaceae bacterium | reverse complement strand
ATCCGTTAATTACCCTCCATTCTGGCGGCCGTTCGGCCGCCTTTTCTTCTTTTAATATCAACTAGATATCAAAAACTAATCAAATTTTTGCCGTTCAACTCTCCTCTGGTTGCTTACTGTGGCATCTAAATTGCATTTAGACCAATAAGTCACCTTTTTGACTGGAGAGAGACATGGACCATCTGCTTTACATCGCCATGTCGGGTGCCAAGGAGAATATGAACAGCCTGGCTATCCGCAGCAATAACTTGGCTAACGCTAATACCGTCGGATTCAAGGCCGAACTGGAACAGGCGCGAGCCATGCAAGCCTATGGCGACGGATTGCCGAGTCGAGTGTTCGCCATGACCGAGAGTCCTGGGCAACGTATGGATGCCGGGGACGTCATGACGACCGGCCGGGATCTGGATGTGGCTGTTGAGGGCGATGGCATGTTGACCGTGCAAGGCGCAGATGGTCAGGAAGCCTATACCCGCATGGGTAACTTGCGTGTTTCTCCCCTGGGTGTATTGGAAACCAGTACTGGTTTGAGTGTGCTGGATGATGCCGGTCAACCGATCGTCTTGCCGCTCCCAATGGAAAAAATTGAAATCAACGCCGATGGTACCGTCATCGGTCGCCCGGAGGGGTCGACACCGGAAACTGTCGAAGAGTATCAACGCATCAAGTTGGTCAATCCCGATCCACGGAGCTTGACCAAGGGCGTTGATGGCCTTTTTCGTCATCTGGATGGCCAAAAAGAGAGCTCGACCGATCTGGTTCGTTTACGGAGCGGAGCTCTTGAGGGCAGCAACGTCAATGTGGTCGATGAAATGACCAACATGATCCGTCTGCAACGCCAGTTTGAAACCCAGGTCAAGTTGATGCAGACCGCCGAGAAGAATGATGAGGCCCATAACCAGCTGTTGCGGCTGAGCTAAGGGTGAGGAGGAAATATGATTCCCGCTTTGTGGATTAGTAAAACCGGTCTGGATGCACAACAGACCAATATCTCGGTTGCATCCAACAACCTGGCCAACGCCTCAACCGTTGGTTTCAAGAAGGGCCGCGCCATTTTTGAAGACCTGCTCTACCAAAATGTTAACCAGCCTGGTGGTCGCTCCTCGGCTGATACGACACTCCCCTCTGGTTTGATGCTGGGGGCCGGCACCAAGGTGGTCGCGACCCAGAAGAGCTTCACGCAGGGTGATGTGCAGACCACGGATAACGCTCTGGATGTGATGATTAATGGGCGTGGCTTTTTTGAAGTGCAGATGCCTGATGGCACCACGAGTTATACCCGCAACGGGCAATTTGCCTTGAACTCCGAAGGTACCATAGTGACCTCTGGTGCTGGTTACCCCATTTTGCCGGAGATCCAGGTGCCGGAAGGGGCGAAAAGCATCACGGTCAGTGGTGATGGACAAGTTTCTGTCACGTTGACCGGGGATGCGGAGCCTCAGGTCGTCGGCCAATTGACGGTGACTGATTTTGTCAATCCGTCCGGTTTGCAGCCGGTCGGCGAAAATCTCTATCTCGAGAC
Organism: Aeromonadaceae bacterium; assembly: GCA_041905215.1. Taxonomy (GTDB): domain Bacteria; phylum Pseudomonadota; class Gammaproteobacteria; order Enterobacterales; family Aeromonadaceae; genus Pseudaeromonas. The sequence goes on along the minus strand of JAYRLO010000208.1, from coordinate 3,831 downwards.
TGCGGCTAGTGGTGCTCCGATGCAGGGAGTCGCCGGATCCGACGGCCTGGGCACCATCAAGCAGGGGGTTTTGGAGACCTCCAACGTCAACGTGACCGAAGAGCTGGTTAACCTCATCCAGGCACAACGGGTGTATGAGATGAACTCCAAGGTTCTCTCCACCGTCGACGAGATGATGTCATTCCTGACGCAACGTACCTAATCGGAGGGAGGTCATTATGGCTAGCCGCATTTTATTGTTGTTGTTCCCTTTGGTGCTGGCCGGTTGTACTGCTCTGCCCAATTCACCAAAGCCCGATGATCCTGAATTTGCGCCGATCCTGCCGGAAGATGAGATCGAAAATGTTGATCCAACCGGTTCGATTTTTGGTCAAGGGCAGGCTAACAGCATCTACTCCGATATCAAGGCACACCGAGTCGGAGACTTGATCACGGTGCAGCTTGTTGAGTCGACCAGTGCCAACAAGAATGCCAACTCCCAACAATCCAAAGACTCCTCCTTAGGGCTTGATGCGCTGAAGGTCGGGGGGCAGACGGTTAATGTGGATGGCTATGACACCAGCATCGCCATGGGTGGCAATAACAGCTTCAAGGGGCAGTCGAAGGTGGCCCAGAGCAACAGTCTGCAGGGCAATATTTCGGTTAGTGTCGTCAAGGTGTTACCGAACGGAAACCTGATGGTTCGTGGCGAGAAGTGGGTGATGCTCAACAATGGCAACGAATATATTCGCGTCACGGGTGTGGTGCGCTCAGAGGATGTAAATGCCGATAATACCGTGCTTTCTCAACGAGTTGGCAATGCCCGCATCCAGTACGGTGGCACGGGCGATTTCGCGAACACCCAGGAACGTGGCTGGTTGGCACAATTCTTCAATGGACCCTGGAGTCCCTTCTAGGAGATGCATATGAAGATCATATCGACGGTTCTGATTGCCTTGAGCGCCATGGTTTTGACACTACCGGCTGATGCGGCGCGCATCAAGGATCTGGCCAAGGTTCAGGGGGTGCGTAGCAACCAGTTACTGGGCTACGGCCTGGTGGTGGGGTTGCCGGGTACCGGCGAAAAGAATAATGCCTTCTCGGAACAGACCTTCCGGACCATGTTGAATAACTTTGGCATCAAGGTTCCCGATACCCTGAAGCCGAAGATTAAAGATGTGGCACCGGTCGCGGTTCATGCTGAATTGCCAGCCTTCTCCAAACCTGGACAGACCATTGACGTAACGGTATCTGCCATCGGTGAGGCCAAGAGTCTGCGCGGTGGCACTTTGCTGCAAACCTTCCTGAAGGGGGTCGATGGCCGGGTTTATGCCTTGGCGCAAGGCTCACTAGTGGTTGGGGGGCTCGGTGCCGAGGGGGCTGACGGTTCCAAGGTGGTCGTCAATACCCCGACAGTCGGCCGGATCGCCAACGGAGCCACGGTTGAACGTGAGGTTCGCAGCTCCTTCAACAATGGCGATACCATTACCTTCAACCTGAACCGCTCGGACTTTACCACCGCCAAACGGATGGCGGATGTGATCAATGGCTTGGTGGGCCCAGATACGGCGCGCCCCCTGGATGCGACCTCGGTGGAGGTGTTTGCCCCGCGCGATCCGAGTCAGCGGGTCTCTTATCTTGCGACGCTGGAGAATCTGGATGTCGACCCGGCGGATGGTGCCGCCAAGATCATCGTCAACTCCCGTACTGGCACCATAGTGATTGGTAGCCAGGTGAAGCTTAAACCTGCAGCCATCACCCATGGCGGTCTGACGGTGACGATTTCCGAAAATCCGCAAGTCTCACAGCCGAACGCTTTCTCGCAAGGAACCACGGCCGTGGTGCCGGATTCCACCATCAACGTGCAACAAGCTGATAGCCGCATGTTCAAGCTGGATACCGGCAATACCCTGGACGATCTGGTTCAGGCCATCAACCAGGTGGGGGTTGCCCCCGGTGATCTGATGGCCATCCTTGAGGCGCTGCAGCAGGCAGGTGCCATCGAGGGTGAGCTGGTGATCCTGTAACGGTAAGAGGTGAGGGCGATGGACAAGATCAATACAGAGATCGGTTTGGTACAGGATACGCGGGGGTTGGATCATCTGCGTAAACTGAGCAACCAGGATGATGCCAGCCAGCAACAGGCTTTGGAAGCTGCGGCGCGTCAGTTTGAGTCCATCTTCAATCAGATGTGGGTCGGCAGCATGCGTGAGGCGAACGACTCGTTGGCTCCCGATAGCCCGCTCAATAGCCGTTACAGCAAGTTCTTCCAAGGCATGCTCGATGAGCAGATGACATCAAGCATGGCCTCGCCGAACAGTAAGAGCAGCTTGGCCAATCTCATCGTCAAACAATTGTCACCCAAGAGCGATGCTACAGGTTCTGAGTCAGAGCGCACCTTGAAAATGCCGGAAGATCGTCTGCCGGTGATGCGTCGTTTCGCCCGTTGGGAGGGGCCTGCCCAGAATAGTGATTCGACAACTGTTGGTGTTGGCACAGAAGCTGCTAGCAAAGCAGTAGCTGGTGTAGAAAACCGCTCTGCTACAGAGGCCACACCAGCGGGTGTGGCTGTTGCAGAGCAGTTTGTGGAACGAATGGAGCGGATGCAGCGTAACTTTACGCGCGCCACTCGCCAGTCAACTGGCGGTACATTCAACTCACCAGAAGAGTTTGTACGGCAATTGTTGCCGGCTGCCGAGAAGGTGGCCAAGCGTATCGGATTGTCGCCTGTGGCTTTATTGGCTCAGGCCGCACTGGAAACAGGGTGGGGTAGCAAGATGATGAAGAACACCGATGGTTCCAGTGGCAACAATCTCTTTGGTATCAAGGCTGGACGTCGCTGGCAAGGTGCCAGTACCCAGGCGAACAGTCTCGAATATGAACAAGGGCGCCCTGTAATGCGTAACTCCGCTTTCCGTAGTTACAACTCCTTCGTGCAAAGCATGGAGGATTACGCGGCCTTGATCGGTAATGACGCGCGTTACAGCAAGGCGCGGGCTGTGGCTCATGATCCTGATGCCTACTTTGAAGAGTTGCAACAGGCCGGGTATGCCACAGATCCGCAGTATGCCAACAAACTCAAGCAGGTGATCCGCAGCGACGCCTTCAACGGGGTTTGGCAGTCTGCCGAACTGTAATGGGTAAGGAGTAGGTATGGCCTCAGATCTGCTGTCGATAGGTTCCTCAGGTGTGCTGGCGCAGCAGAAGCTGCTGTACACCACGAGTAACAATATCAGCAACGTCAACACCCAGGGCTATACCCGTCAGAGAACGGATCTCTATACCAATGTGGTTTCGTTAGGGGTTGGCATGAGTCAGACGAGTCGTCTGATCAACAGCTATGCCCAGCGGGAAGTCTGGCGAGATACCTCGAATGTCGAGTACTACCAGGCCGCCTATCAACAGATGTACAGTACAGACCAACTCCTGAGTAGCAGCTCCAACAGCATCAACACGGCTCTGAGCACTTATTTTTCGGCATTCGAAACCGCTAACAACACGCCAGCATCCGGCAGTGGCCGGGAAGAGTTGCTCAGTCAAGTGAATGCCATGGTGGAGCGGTATCAGTCGTTGTCCGGTTCACTCTCGACCCAGTATCAAACCATCAATGGCAACATCGAAGGTGAGGTCAAGTCGATCAATACCCTGCTGACGGGGATCAATGACCTGAACCAGCAGATCATCAAGGCTGACAAGAGCAGCGACGGTACCACACTGAATATCATCGACCAGCGGGATGAATTGATCCGTCAGTTGTCGGAAAAGATGGATGTGCGCACCGTTGCTCAGGATAACGGCAGCACTCTGGTCAATCTATCGACGGGACAATCGCTGGTATTGGCCAGCGGTGCG
>JAYRLO010000207.1:0-5388 GCA_041905215.1 Aeromonadaceae bacterium | reverse complement strand
GGTAAGCCGATGACAAAGCTGTTCATTACGCGGATGCTCCTGGGGTTGAAATGATATTAAGCGACTAATTTTACTCAGAGATCGCTGTGAAAACCACGACTTGCCACCGGTTTGATCTGCATTGGCCAGGTTTTATCACCCCATTGTCCGTTCAAGATGCGCAAATATAGCGCAGCTATTGCAAATGCCAGCGCATCCAGATACAACCGAAGCCTTCAAGGCAGACACCCAAGGAGAACGGCTTGAGTAACAAACGAAAGAGTGTGATCTGCGATATCGATGGCGTCATTCTGCATAACAATCAACTGATCCCAGGCGCCGATAGTTTTGTCCATCGACTGATTGAGCAAGAGACCCCCCTGCTTTTTGTCACCAATTATCCAGGCCAGACAGCCAAAGACTTGCAGCACAGATTTCAGGCCGCAGGCGTCAATGTTCCCGAGAGTTGTTTTTACACGTCAGCCATGGCCACGGCTGCATTTTTGACCCGCCAAGAGGGACGCAAAGTCTATGTGGTTGGAGAAGGCGCCTTAACCCATGAACTCTACATGGCTGGCTTCAGTATCACCGACATAGATCCAGATTTTGTCGTCATCGGTGAGACCCGAAATTATAACTGGAACATGATCCAGCAGGCCGCCCAGTTCGTCGATCAGGGAGCTCGCTTCATCGCGACCAATCCGGACACTCATGGCCCACACATGTATCCCGCCTGCGGCGCGCTGTGCGCACCGATTGAGCGCATGACCGGCAAACAGCCTTTCTATGTGGGAAAACCCAGTGCCTGGATCATTCGGGCGGCACTCAACAAGATGCAGGCGCACTCAGAAAATACCCTGATCATCGGTGACAATCTGCGCACTGACATTCTGGCTGGTTTTCAGGCAGGCCTGGAAACAATTTTGGTTCTTTCCGGAGTCAGCCGCATGAGTGATATCGACAAGGTTCCCTTTCGGCCCAACCACATTTTTGAATCGGTCGCCGACATCGACTTGATTTAGTCGGTTATTTTCCACGCAGTTGCCCCATTCTTGACACTGAATGCCCTGAAACTGACATTTCTGCTTGCAGAGGGTTGGCGCCCTCTGGCAGATTGGCGGGTGAGGAATGAAAAGGACAAGTGGGCCAACGTGGGGCCCTACTATTCGAGGATAAAGGAAGCATGTGTTCTATCTTTGGTATTCTGGATATCAAGTCTGATGCGGTAGCGTTACGCAAGACCGCACTGGAGATGTCCAAGCGTCTGCGCCACCGCGGCCCCGACTGGTCCGGTATTTACAGCACCGACAAAGCAATTCTGGTTCACGAACGGCTTTCCATCGTGGATCCGGGTAATGGTGCGCAACCGCTCTATAACCCAGACCGAACCCACGTCCTGGCCGTTAATGGCGAAATCTATAATCACAAAGAATTGGAAAAGGCTCTGACGGTCGATTTCCAATTCCAGACCGGCTCTGACTGCGAAGTCATTCTGGCCAAGTACAAGGAGAAAGGCGCCGCCTTTCTCGATGAGATCAACGGCATTTTTGCCTTCATTCTCTATGACGCAGTTGAAGATGCATACCTGATTGGCCGTGACCATATGGGTATCATCCCCCTCTACATGGGTTACGACGATCGTGGCAACTTCTACGTGGCCTCCGAGATGAAGGCGTTGACTCCGGTCTGCAAGAGCGTGCAGGAGTTCCCGCCAGGACACTTCCTGTGGAGCAAGGATGGCGAGCTGACTCGTTACTATCAACGCGACTGGATGGACTACGACAACGTCAAAGACAATGTCACCGACAAGCTGGCCCTGCGCGATGCACTGGAAGATGCCGTCAAGCGTCAGCTGATGTGTGACGTGCCTTATGGCGTGTTGCTCTCCGGTGGTCTGGACTCCTCCATCATCTCCGCGGTGACCAAGCAGTATGCGGCCCGTCGCGTCGAGGATGATGGCAAGTCTGAAGCCTGGTGGCCTCAGTTGCACTCCTTCGCCGTAGGTCTCAAGGGCTCACCCGATCTGTCTGCGGCACAGAAAGTTGCGGATCATCTGGGCACCATCCACCATGAGATCACCTTCACCGTGCAAGAGGGTCTCGATGCCCTGCGGGACGTGATTTACCATCTGGAAACCTATGACGTCACCACCATCCGTGCGTCAACCCCGATGTATTTGATGGCTCGTTTCATCAAGGCCATGGGTATCAAGATGGTTCTCTCTGGTGAAGGCTCTGATGAGCTGTTTGGTGGTTATCTCTATTTCCACAAGGCTCCGGACGCCAAGGAGTTCCACGAAGAGACCGTCCGCAAGCTCTCGCAACTGCACATGTATGACTGCCTGCGCGCCAACAAGTCGATGGCCGCCTGGGGCGTCGAAGGTCGAGTGCCGTTCCTGGACAAGGAGTTCATGGACGTTGCGATGCGCGTCAACCCCAAGGACAAGATGTGCGGCAACGGCAAGATTGAAAAACATCTACTGCGTGAAGCCTTCGAGCATTATCTGCCGAAGGAAGTCGCATGGCGTCAAAAGGAGCAGTTCTCCGATGGCGTCGGCTACTCCTGGATCGATAGTCTGAAAGTTCACGTCGAGAAAGAGGTCAGCGATCAACTGTTTGAAGCGGCTGCGTTCCGTTTCCCGATCAACACTCCGTTGACCAAGGAAGCCTACTTCTATCGCGCCATCTTCGAAGAGCATTTCCCGCTGGAATCGGCAGCGCTGTGTGTTCCCTACGGTAAGTCAGTTGCCTGTTCAACACCGAAGGCTCTGGAGTGGGACGAACAGTTCAAGCTGATGGCCGATCCATCAGGACGTGCCGTCATGGGTGTGCACAACGAAGCATTGACCAACAGCTAGTCCTGGTTGTGAACTCGCGAATTAAAAGGCCTGCAATCGCAGGCCTTTTTCATTGAGAAGCCATCACCGTCATGCCACTAGCGGATGCCAAATTACTAGGCCCGCATATCCAGCCAGGGTGTAGGCTCCTGTCGGCAGTGGTTTATCACTCCAAAAATCGCGACTACCCACCGGCAACTCAATCGTGCGTGCATCCGAGTGCCAATTGAAATAACAACACAACTCCCCTTGCTGCCAGGGGATTACGCCACACTGATAGCTCTCATCCGCAAATCGGGCGGCGGGTGCATTCGCCTCGGCGAGCTTCAGCAGGCCAGCCACCACCTGTTCTTCGTGATGCTGCAGATTTGCGAGCCGATCACCGAGCAGCAACATACCACCACTGGCCACCAGGGAAGCCGCATGGAAGCTATATTCCGCCGCCGTGGCACTCTGGCCTGGAATATCCAGTAGACAGAGGCAGTCGGGATCCAACTGCCACAATCGATCTGCCTGCCAAGCGCGAGAGAATACTTCACGGGCAATCTGTCGAATGCGATGACCGCTACGCTCAACATCATCCGCGACCCGCATACCATGAACGAGACCTAAAGAAGGCCATATCGGTGCGTTGCATCCCAGCAGGAATGCCCCCTCGCCGACGCCTTGCACTATGGCCTGCATTCCACGTCGATAGGCTTCAATGCGAGTCGCCTGCTTATCGTAGAAATGGCCGCCATGGATAGCGCCCCAGAAGTTGGCATCCAGCTTGAAATAGCGGATACCCAGCTCATGCCGCAGATGAGCGAAGAGCTGACGCAGATGCTGTTGCACCTCAGGCTGTGTGCCGTCCAGCATATACCAGGGGGTACAGCGCCAACCGCCATAAGTCACCCGCTCGGCGGGTAAGGGGGCGCCATGCTCATCTTTGACAAACCACTCGGGGTGGCTGCGGAAAATTTCCGACTCGGTTTGCGCAATAAAGGGAGCAACCCACAGAGCTGGCTCACGACCCGCCGCCGAGATCTCGTTCAGTAGAGGCCTGAGCCCCCCAGGAAAACGCGGGGACGCAGATAACCAATCCCCCATCGCCGCCTGATAGCCATCATCAATCTGGACAAATTGCAGCTTTGGCTGGCGAGTCTGCATCTGCTGCAAATTCTCGGTGATATCGGCCTCTGTGACCTCGGCATAATAGTGATACCAGGAGCACCAGCCAGTCACCCGCGGTTGCTGGGGCTGAGGCGCGTGATGTGATTGAATTTGCTCGGCAAAATCGGATAACAACGCATTACGGTCAGCACCGGCCAAGACAACCAGAGATTCACTGAGCCAGTGACTTCCCGCCGCCATCGATAAACCTTCGGTCTGCATCCGGATCTGCAAACGGCCGTCCGGATAGAGCCGGAACTCGCCGCCAAAGCGCTGACAACTGGCAAATCCCAACAAAACCCACTGCGCATCGACTCGGTAAAGCAGCAGGTTGTGAACCGTATGGTAACCCTCGTCAGCGGTAATGCGGTAAATCGTGGCATCCGGACAACGACCGATGGCCTGGGGCTGGCCCCAAACTCCGCCACTTTGTGCCAGCATCTGGAATCCCTCACCATAGATTGGTGTATCTGGGCTCGCGACCACCCCATCAAACAGCAACCACTCCTTCAAGGTGATCGCGTGTCCTGTGATGTTGTCCAACCGGATCTGGATTTGTGAATGTTGGCGGCATGCGGTTGCCAGTAAACCTGTTGCTGGTTGGTAGTGTGTCAGCGCTTGAAACCACTGTTGTTGTGTATTCATGCCTATCATCCAAAGCTCCCATGATTTATGGCTCAATAAATCAAAATTTTTTTCAAGCTGTCACTTTACACGGACAAAACTCAACTATAGTTAAATTGCTACTTAGTTTTGGGGTTCTTCATTAGGTAGCAGCAAACGGTCGCCATACCGGCGGTCGATGGTAAGTAGAGTTAATTCATGTACCAAGCTATACACTGCCTCAAGGGCAGCGGTAAACAGTAAGGGCGAGCCGATACAGTGACTCGCCCTTTCTCATTCTGGCGTTTAACTCGACGCCCGGCACCACTCGGATGACGGACAACCGTTTACCGTCACACTCTTCGCCTCCATATAGTCATGACAACGCAAAACGAGCGCCTGCACTGCCGAAATTGTCATAACGTGGTAAAGTGTGATCCATTCGTGATTTTAGGTTCTTCCGCCGATGTCCAAACGCCAAATTCTGAAACAGCTGGCTAGCTACCTAAGCAGCTTTTTGATCATTCTGGGCTGCCTGGTCGTGGGTAAGTGGATCTCATCCCTGCTGCCCTTTGCATTCCCGGGAAGTATCCTGGGTATGCTGATCCTCTTCTTGTTATTGAATTTCCAACTGGTGCGATTCCATTGGATCGAACCATCTGCCTCCTTGCTCCTTCGTCATATGGCTCTACTTTTCATTCCGGTTGCAGTCGGCTTGCTCTCCTACATGGATACCGTCATGGCCTCACTCGGTGTGATCCTGATCAACGTCGTGGTTGGCATTGCGCTGATCTTGCTGATCGTGGGGCGTCTCTATC
>JAYRLO010000206.1:0-5415 GCA_041905215.1 Aeromonadaceae bacterium | reverse complement strand
CAGTCGCGGCGATCTGCTGGTGGCGCCCGATGCGCCGACTCAAGTCAGCAAGCGCTTGCTGGCCCATGTGGTGTGGATGGCCGAATCACCGCTCACCACGGGCCGTCTGTATGACATCAAGCTGGCAACCAAGAAGACTCAAGGGTTGTTCTCGACCATTCGCCATCGCATCGATGTGAATAGCCTAGAGCAGCATGATGCATCTGAGCTCAAGCTCAACGAGATCGGTCTGGTCGAACTGGAACTGACCAGTGCGGTGGGCGTTGACCCTTACACGCAAGTGCGGGATACCGGTAGCTTCATCGTCATCGATCGCCTGAGCAACGTCACCATAGGGGCGGGCATGGTGGTGGAAGCCTTGGCCGATACCGTGGAAACCAAGCAGGCCTTCAGCGAGTTCGAGCTGGAATTCAATGCCCTGGTGCGCAAGCACTTCCCCCATTGGCAGGCGCTAGATATCAGCCAGCTGTAATGAGGCTGCTTTGACAACGAGGTTCTATGGATAAGCAAGTGACCACCGACAACATCGTCTGGCATCAACATGCCATCGACAAGGCGGCCCGTTCGGCGCAAAAGGGCCATCAACCGGCGCTGCTGTGGTTTACCGGCCTCTCCGGCTCAGGCAAATCCACGCTGGCTGGTGCTCTGGAGGCCGAACTGATGCAGCGCGGCATCCATACCTATCTGCTGGATGGCGACAACGTGCGCCATGGCCTCTGTTCGGATCTGGGCTTTGCCCCCGTCGATCGGCAGGAGAATCTGCGCCGGGTCGGCGAGGTGGCCAAGTTGATGGTGGATGCAGGCCTCGTGGTGTTGGCGGCTTTTGTCTCACCCTATCAGGCCGAGCGCGATGCCATTCGGGCTCGCTTTGCCGCTGGGGAGTTCGTCGAAGTGTTCGTGGATACCCCGTTGGCCGAGTGCGAACAGCGGGATCCCAAGGGGCTCTACAAGAAGGCGCGGGCCGGGGAAATCAAGCACTTCACCGGGATCGATGACCCTTATGAGACGCCACTGCAACCGGAGATCCATCTGATCAATGATGAGCTGCCGATTGCCGAGGGGGTGAAACGGCTACTGGCGGCGCTGCAGCAGCATGGTGTGCTACCAGAGGTCGTTGATTGAGTCTCTGTGATCGGTATCCCAGCGGCTAAGAGGATAAAATCTGCTTTTTTGTGAGTGAGCTCGCGCTTGTCGCTGGAGTGTGGACCCTGGGTTGTTGTATTGTTAATGCAATGTTGCAGTCAGGGTAAGCAAAGTGAGAAAGAGTCTGCGGAGTCCTCGTGTGTGGTTGTTGCTGCTGGCCTATCTATTCGTGCTGGTGGCCCTGGGATACTACGTTTTCTAACCTCTGTGACATATCTGGAATCAGCCCGCGATTGCGGGCTGATTTTTTTGCCTGTTCCGCAGCCGACTCAGATCAGCTTCTGGATAAGTGCCATGACCTGTTTGATCTCCTCAGGTGTCAGGGCGCCATCTTTGACGAAGCGAACGGCCCCCGATTTATCGAGCAGGACGATGGCCGAACTCTCTTCGGCAACGCCCCAGGCCTGACGCACCGAGCCAGCCTCATCGAGGACAAATGAGGACCAGGGGAACTCCTGCTTGCTCTTCTCCAGGCTGCTGACGACGAAACTCCCGGTGCCGAACATGGCATCATCGAGGTTGACGATGGTCGTGGTCTGATAACGGTCGTGGGGCAGTTTGGCCGCCTTGATCGCCTCAATCAGCGGAGCATTGAGTTCCTTGGCGCTGCTGCGTCCGGCGATATGCTGGATCACGCGAACCTTGCCGCGCAGTTGTTGGCTGCTCCAGGCTTGATAAATGGGGTTCTTGTCTTGCAGTAGCAGTTCACCCCGGTGCTGGATCGTGACGGCTGGCGGTTGGCTATCGAGCCGTAGGGTGTGAGCCTGGGCCAGCATGGGAAACAGCAGGGCGCCAAGTAGGCAGATGAAACAGGAACGCATGGGCTAAACTCCCTATACTCGTGTTGGTGGATGCGTGAGATAGGGCAGAATTCTAGGGGTGATCTCTTTATTGCACAAATGAGGAATGCGCCTGGAGGGTCGTGGCAACGATGAAAAGGGAGGAGATATGGCACTGATATGGGTCTATGGCACCTTGCGGCGTGGTGAAGTGAACCATGCCATGGTCCAGAATTGTGCCTATCTGGGGCAGTGGTGGAGTCCCCCTCGTTTCTATCTCATCGACTTGGGCGAGTACCCGGGCATCATAGCCGGCCAGCAATCGGTGCTGGGCGAGATCTATGTGGCCGATGAGGTGACCATGGCCAAGCTGGATGCGCTTGAAGAGGTGCCTCACGAATACAGCCGCGAGATGATGCAGACCCCGTGGGGCGAAGCCTTCTATTACCACTATCGCATGGAGTGTCGGGGTTTGGCGGCTATCGCCTCGGGTGACTGGCGCTGTCGTTTCGTCTGCTGATTCATCACAGCGCCAAGCGGGCAACACTGATCGAATAAGGTAGGGTATAACCCCTCCTCTTTTCCATGAATGATCCTGCCCCAGGTGGACGCTTCCAACGGAACCTGAACCGCATGGAAACAGTTCAACTGGTCAGAATAGGGTGTTCTGGCTGGCTGCTCGTTTGTTCTGCAATAATCCTTCCGTTCATTCTTCATTAAACGGGAGTGCCATCATGAATACGGCATTTATTGGTCTGGATTACATCATCGAGATTACTCACCCCGATGGGAAGCTTGCAACCAGTGCCTCTCAGGTTCGAGAACGAAGTGTCATTGCAGGGGCCAACAACGCCTTACAGATTGCCCGGCAGCATGGCTGGCTCTCTATTTTGGTGAAGGTCGGGTATGCCCCTGGCTATGTGGATCACCCAGGCCAATCCCCCATGTTCCGCAGGGCAAAAGAGTTTGGTGTTCTTGAGTTCGGCTCTCCAGGGGTGGAGTTCCATCCCGATTTGCACGCCGAATTGAGTGATCTGGTCATCATCAAACCCCGGGTCAGCGCCTTTTATGGCACCAATCTGGATGCGGCCTTGCGAGCCCGTCGGATTGAGCGACTCGTGGTTGCTGGGGTCAGTACGACCTGGGCCGTCGAGAGTACGGTGCGTGATGCTCATGATCGTGATTATGAGGTTCTGGTGCTCGAAGAGGCGTGTGCCGCTTCCACCGCACAGGAGCATGATTACTCCATCAAAAATCTGTCGCGCATCGCGCGAATAGTCTCGATTGCCGATCTCGAACAACTGCCAGCATGAGTTCCCCGATGCAGAACGAGATTGATCGGCGAGCACTCTACCGCTGCATGCTTGTGCTGTTGCCGCTAATTTGTGTGACGCTGATGAGTGGGGATCTTTACTGGCAGCATGCCTTGATCCCGGCGTCTGCTACCTTGGTTGGCCTTGAACGGGTCGGCCTAGCGCCGCTGGGGATCCTTGGTCAGAGTATCCTGATCCTCCTCTGCTTCGTCGCTTTACTGTTTGCTCAAGAGATCCCCATTTTCTTTGTTGCCTGCTGCGCGCTGCTTGCCGCGCTCTCTGTGGCTTTGACCTGGTATGCCCAGCGACTTCGCTCATTGGGCACATTCATTTTTGTCCCGGCACTCTATATGGCCTGCGAGGCTGCGCATGGTTCGTTACCTGCGCAATATCCGGAACTGGTCTACTCCTGGTTACCCTATATTCTCGCTGGTGTTGTCCCTGTCACTCTGCTTGCCGCTGCCGATCATGCCCAGTGTGCGACTCAGGATGCGAGGAGCCTGGTGCGCCATTACCTGAAGTTCCATATGCACAAACCCCTTGGCCCCTCGATGGCAGCGGGGCTTTCGGTCGCGGCCGTTACTCTCTCTGTTGCCGTGGCGGCCTTGTTTGTCGTTTCGCTGCATCCAGAGAATCCGCAATGGATTATCTGGTCGGCGGCCAGCGTCGTGACAGGTGATTGGGTCGCCTCCAGACAGAAACTGTGTGATCGACTGCTGGGGGCTCTGGTCGGTGTTCCGATTGGTGTATTGCTGGGGATCCTGTTGCCGCAGGCTCCGCTGGTTGGTCTGTTTCTGAGCGTTGTCAGTTGCGCGACTGTGCTGGTGCTTCGGCGTTATGTCGTCAGTTTCGGTGTGCGTTGTGCCTGCGCGGCTTGCGCCATCGTTATCGCCCATCATGCTTTGTCTGCTGCTTCGGAGCGTTTTGTCAATGTGGCACTCGGTGGCCTGATTGGTGCTGGATTTGTGTTTGCGCTGAATCTTCTGTCTGGGAATAAACTCTCGGAACCTCGCCCATAAAAAACGCCACGCAATGGCGTGGCGTCTTCATCATCCCGGTAATGGGATGAATTACTTGGCTTCGTTGTAACGAACCACAGAGGCTTCGATCTCGGCGATGGCTTCGGCCTTGTCGCCCCAGCCTTCAACCTTGACCCACTTGCCTGCTTCGAGTTCTTTATAGCGTTCGAAGAAGTGCTTGATCTGGCCACGCAGCATTTCCGGGATGTCGTTGACGTCCTGGATGTGGTCGTACTGCTTGGTCAGCTTGGAGTGCGGAACCGCAACCAGCTTGGCATCCTGACCGGCTTCGTCGCTCATCTTCAGCACGCCAACCGGACGGCAGCGGATGACGGAGCCCGGAACCAGCGGATACGGCGTCGGCACCAGCACATCAACCGGATCGCCGTCCAGAGAGAGGGTGTTGTTGATGTAGCCGTAGTTGCACGGGTAGAACATCGGAGTAGCCATGAAACGGTCAACGAATACGGCACCAGATGCCTTGTCGATCTCGTACTTGATCGGGTCAGCGTTTTGCGGGATTTCGATGACAACATAAATATCTTCCGGCAGCTCTTTGCCGGCTGGAACCAGGTTCAGGCTCATGGCATTTCCTTTCTACAAGCGTTGATAACAGATGAGCCCGTATTATAGCCAGCGGCTACTAAATGGCTACCTCGGCGGCATATTCTTCGCTGCTTCCGGGTCGCATCACTGCCCAAATGACGCTTCGATTGCTAGAATGCGGCCTCACTCATTCGCATTCGGGGACGCGGTCGATGCACATTCATGTTCTGGGTATTTGTGGCACCTTCATGGGCGGGATCGCTGCCATCGCCAAGCAGTTGGGGCATAAGGTCACAGGATCGGATGCCAACGTCTATCCGCCTATGAGTACTCAGCTTGAGGAGCAGGGCATCGCGCTGATCCAGGGCTATGATCCGGCCCAGCTCGAACCGGCCCCCGATCTGGTCATCATCGGAAATGCCATGAGCCGGGGCAACCCGTGCGTCGAGTATGTGCTGGATCGCAACCTTCCCTATACCTCAGGCCCCGAGTGGTTACGGGATCATGTGCTGCAATCACGCTGGGTGCTGGCGGTGGCTGGTACCCATGGCAAGACCAGTACGGCCAGCATGCTGGCCTGGATCCTCGAAGATGTCGGGCTCAATCCCGGCTTTC
>JAYRLO010000205.1:0-5417 GCA_041905215.1 Aeromonadaceae bacterium | reverse complement strand
CTGGCGCTGCCGATCTATGCCTTCTTCGCCACTGCGCTGCCGGTCTGGCTGCTGCTGACGCCCCGCGGCTACATCTCCAGCTTCATGAAGATCGGCGTGTTCGGCGCCCTGGTCATCGGCGTCATCTGCATCAACCCGGAAATCCAGTTCCCGGCACTGACCCAGTTTATTCACGGCGGCGGCCCGGTGCTCGGTGGTCCGGTGTGGCCGTTTATCTCGATCACCATCGCCTGTGGTGCCATCTCAGGTTTCCACGCCTTCATCGGCTCCGGCACCACCCCCAAGCTGGTGGATAAGTGGAACGATATCCTGCCGGTGGCCTTCGGTGCCATGCTGGCCGAGTGTGTGGTCGGGGTGATGGCCCTGATTGCCGCCACCGCGCTGCATCCGGCCGACTACTTCGCCATCAACGCCACGCCGGAGGCCTTCGCCAAGTTGGGGATGCAGGTGGTGGACTTGCCCATGCTCTCGCAAGAGATCGGCATGGATCTGCACGGTCGCACCGGTGGCGCTGTGACGCTGGCGGTGGGCATGTCCTACATCTTCACCAAGGTGCCCTGGTTCAGTCATCTGGCCTCCTACTTCTTCCAGTTCGTGGTGATGTTCGAGGCGGTTTTCATCCTGACTGCGGTGGATTCCGGCACCCGGGTCTCCCGCTACCTGATCCAGGACTTCTTCGGCGAGTTCTACGCACCGCTCAAGCGCATCGACTGGATGCCGGGCGCCATCGGGGCGAGCGTGCTGGCCTGCGTGATGTGGGGTTACCTGCTGATGTCCGGTGATATCGGCTCGGTCTGGGCGCTGTTCGGGGTCTCCAACCAGCTGATGGCCTCGGTGGGCCTCATCATCGGCGCGACCATCATCTTGCGGTTGGGCCAGAAGCGTCGCTACATGCTGACCTGTCTCATCCCGCTGGCCTACCTGTTCGTCACCGTCAACTATGCCGCTTACTGGATGGTCAGCCACGTCTACTTCAATCCGGAAGCCAAGGGCTACAACCTGCTCAACGGCGGCATCTCGCTGCTGATGCTGGGGTTAGGCATCGTCATCCTGGGTTCGGCGCTGATCAAGTGGCGTGAGCTGTGGCGGGCCCGCCAACTGCCGGGCTATGCCACCAAGAGCGATGCCACCCAGAGCGATGCGGTTGCGGCCAAGTCTGGCGTGGTCACCCCGTTGCGTCCTGTGCCCCTGACTGCCAAATAGCGGGGCAATGGCGGTAATGCCAGCCAGTTAGCGAAGGAGAGATAGCCTTTTGAGCCAACCGTTGGTGGCAGGGATGCCACCATCGAGCCCCCATGGAAGGGTTTACGGCGAGTTGGCGAGAGAGGTTGTCTCTCCCGAACCGCTTAACTGACAAGCATCATGCCGTGATAGCTAGTTGGATCCTGTTTTTGCGATGAAATCCGACTGTCCCTGCCACCCCCTCTGCTACCCTTATTGACAGGTAAGTGATTGGAGCAGCTCATGGGGGCCTGTAAATTTCGAGTCTGGAGTCTCTGCTATCTGCTTGGCGTCCTGGCCCTGCCCTGCATGGCTCAGGGGCAGTGTGACACCCTGGTGTATGCCACTAACCCTGCCTACCCGCCGTATGGTTGGAGCGAGGATCAGCTCAGTTATCGTGGCGCCAGCATCGATCTGCTTCCACTCATTGTCCCGGTCGGTGTCAAATTGCGGGCCGTGGTTTACCCCTGGAAACGAGCCCAGCAGATGGCGAAGGAAGGGCACATCGATCTATTGCTGAGCCTGCGCAAGACTCCGGAGCGGGAAGCCTACCTGCTCTTCTCTCATCATCCGATCTTTGCCAATCCGATTGCCATCTTCAGACTCAGGGGCAAACAAGACTCTATGGCCGATTGGCAAACATTGGTTGGCTTGCATGGCGGTGTGAGTCGGGGCGATACCTTCGGCAGCAAATTTGACCTCTTTTTGCAGCAACAACTGACCGTTGAGACGGCCAGCACCATGCAAGAGAATTTTGAAAAGCTCAGACGGGGCCGGATTGATTACTTTGTTTCCGGCCAATATGCCGGAGACTACTATCTGCATCAGCACGGTATGGACAGCGACATCATGGCGCTCTCTCCACCCGTGACGAACGAGTCAATTCATATCGGCTTTAGTCGCCGTTCCCCTTGTCAGGCGTTGGAGCCTTATGTATCGGCTCGACTTCAGGAGCTGGATCGTTCGGGTTATCTCAAGCGTCTGCTGGATGGCTATCTGCGGGACTCCGCTATCATCCATGACTCCCTTTGACTGACCGATGGCTCGCGGATGATGAGTTAGATTTGCTTCACCTCTGAGATGACGCCATCGATATGGGGCTACGGGCTTTTTCGCACGCCTACGGGTCCGTGCTAGAATCGCCGCCAACTCGCCAGATGGCGTGACGTTTGGACCCGGAGCCTGTTATGCCTTTGAACGATACCCTCGATGTCACCATCACCGCCTTGACCGACAAGGGGGATGGGATCGGCGAGCGCGATGGGCGCACCCTCTATGTCAGTGGTGCCCTGCCCGGTGAGGTGGTTCAGGTGCGACTGCATGGCATCAAGCCGCGTTATGCTCAGGGCGAGTTGCTGACGGTACTGCAGCCGAGCCCAGAGCGGGTCGCCAATTTTTGTCCGCACACCGAGTGTGGCGGTTGCCAGATTGGCATCCTCGATTATGCCGCCCAGTTGCGGCTCAAGCGCCAGTTGGTGGTCGATGCCTTGGCGAGCAAGGGGAAGATCGGCTCCGGCGTTGAGGTGGCGAACTGCCTGGGCATGGATAACCCCTTTGCCTATCGCAACAAGTCTCTGTATGCGGTGCGACCAGGCCCCGAGGGGGCTGAGCTGGGTTTTTTCCGCAAGCAGAGTCACCAGCTGGTGGTCTGTGATGACTGTGCCATCCAGCCGGATTTGAGCCGGGAGCTGGTGGCCGAGGTGCGCGCCTGGTTGCGGGAGTTCGCCATTGCAGCCTATGACGAACAGACCCACAGTGGTGTGGTGCGCTATCTGATGCTGCGCGATGGTCGCATCTCCGGCGAGTGGATGCTGGTGCTGGTGACGCTGGGCGACGAGTTGCCCCATGGCGAGGCGTTGCTGGCGCGCCTGGCTCGCTTCCCGCAACTGACCTGTGTGGTGCAGAACATCAATCCGGAGCGTGGCAACCGTATTCTCGGCTTTGAGAATCGCACCCTGCAGGGGGCGCCCGCGATCCGGGACTCTCTGGATGGGTTGAGCTTCGAGCTCTCGCCGCTTTCGTTTTATCAGATCAACCCCGAGCAGACCCATGTCTTGTACCGCGAAGCGTTGCGTCTGGCCGAGTTGAGCGGCCAGGAGACAGTGTTCGATATCTACTGCGGCATCGGCACCATCTCATTGTTTCTGGCCCGTCAGGCGGCCAAGGTGATCGGGGTCGAGCTGGTCAGCGAGGCGATTGATGATGCCCGGGCAAATGCCAAGCGCAATGGCCTGACCAATACCGAATTTCATGTGGGCAAGGCCGAGGTCGTGGTGCCGGAGCTCTACGCCCAGGGCTACCGTGCCGATGTGGTGGTGGTGGATCCGCCGCGCAAGGGCTGCGAGCGGGTGGTGCTGGATACGATCGTGCAGATGGCGCCGCGCACGTTAGTCTATGTTTCTTGTGATCCCGGCTCCCTGGCGCGGGATCTGGCCTATCTGTTGCCGCTTGGCTATCGCCTGGACGCGGTGCAGCCGGTGGATATGTTCCCCCATACCCTGCATGTGGAAACCGTGGTGCGCCTGCGGCGCGTCTGAATCCAGCTACAGCTTTGCTGCTCCGTGAGTCAGCCTCATCGTTCGGGAGGCTGACTCATGGACACACCGTGCCCCCATCCTTGGGGGCTCCGCCGCGCCATCCTTGGCGCAGATGGTCCGCCGAACGCATCCCGAACGCTGGGGGCGGCTCAACAGACTCTCGCTTCCTTGAGCTCTTTTTTCATACCACTCGCGCCACTTGTGAAATCGCTACCACGAAAAGGCGATGGAGCTAACCTTTGTTTTGCCCCTGTTTTTATTTGATTCCTATTTATTATTGCTCTCTCACTGCGTTATCATTGGTGCGACAAGTGGAAGCGATTACACCTGTCGTGCTGTGTTTCCCGCGATATCTGCGGATAACCATATAACCAGTGAAGGAGTAATGATGGTCAGCGAGAAAGTAGTTCAGCAATTGGGTTGGTTTGCCTCCATCATGGCCATGGTGATGTATGCCTCCTATATCGATCAAATTCGTCTGAATGTGAATGGCGTGCCGGGCTCCTTGCTGTTGCCGGTGGCCTCGACCATCAACTGCGTCGCCTGGGTGGGTTACTCCTTGCTGAAGCAGCAAAAAGATTGGCCGATGTTTCTGTGCAATGCCCTGGGTGTCGTGGTCTGTCTGGCTACTGTGCTGACGGCGTTGTGGTTCTGAGCTAGATCTGAAGCTGCAGGCTCCTCTTTTTGCTGAGGTACTGATCTCTAGATGAATGGTGCACCAGCAGAGAGTCTCAGGCTCTGGTCGATAGGCCAAAGCAGTGGGTCGATATTATCCCACATGAAAGGTTAAAAACGTTAAAGGCTCGCCAGGCGAGCCTTTTGTCGTTATCGGAGTGCGACTACTGCTGGTCGCGGGTGTTGCGGCGATGGTTTTCGTTATCCAGCCAACTGATGGCGCTGGTGACCGCGAAGTTGACCTTCTCCTCCATTTCCTGGCGTTTCTCGTCCGAGGTGAAGTAGATCATATCCACGCCGTAACGGATGTAGTGGGCAGGCAGCTGGTTGAGTACCAGGCAGTAGAGATCGGCGAGGAAATCAGTATCGCGGGTACGATCCAGCTCCAGCGCATGAATATAGTGGTGGACCAGATCTTCGTAGTAGTTGTGAATGTCTTGCAGAGCCATGAGACACACTTCCTTGGTGGTTTGGTTTCACTAGGAAATATATAGCAAAAAGCCCGGGATGATGTTCATCCCGGGCTCACAAATTGTGGTGCGATAGGAGGGACTCGAACCCTCACACCCGAAGGCACTAACACCTGAAGCTAGCGCGTCTACCAATTCCGCCACCATCGCACAATCTGTCGTTGACTGGATTTACATGCCGTCAACAGCATGGTTTCTACAATCCTGACCCACTTGAATCAATCAAGTGGTGCGATAGGAGGGACTCGAACCCTCACACCCGAAGGCACTAACACCTGAAGCTAGCGCGTCTACCAATTCCGCCACCATCGCCCGGATTGTTTGTTGGTTGTTTTGACATGCGACCAACCGCATGGACAAGTCTTCATCAAGAAGTTGTGGTGCGATAGGAGGGACTCGAACCCTCACACCCGAAGGCACTAACACCTGAAGCTAGCGCGTCTACCAATTCCGCCACCATCGCACAACTTGTCACTGGTTTTATCGTTGTCAGCCAACGTTTGGTTTTTATGTT
>JAYRLO010000204.1:0-5418 GCA_041905215.1 Aeromonadaceae bacterium | reverse complement strand
GACAAGGCGTTTGCCGAGGCCCAGGTCTGGTCGGCTGGTCAACCATCTGCCGACAAGGGTAGTGGTAAGGCGGAGCTTCCCGGTGTCTACAAACACCTGATGACCGGTGTTTCTCACATGCTGCCGATCGTGGTGGCCGGGGGCTTGTGTATCGCCCTGTCGTTTATCTTCGGTATTGAGGCCTTCAAGGTTGAGGGAACCTTGGCGGCGGCGCTGATGAAGATCGGTGGCGCCTCGGCCTTTGCCTTGATGGTGCCGGTTTTGGCGGGCTATATCGCCTTCTCGATTGCCGACCGTCCGGGTCTGGCCCCGGGTCTGATCGGCGGCATGCTGGCCAGCTCTCTCGGGGCGGGCTTTCTCGGCGGTATCGTGGCGGGCTTCCTCGCCGGTTATAGCGCCAAGTTTGTCGCCGATAACGTCAAGTTGCCACAGACTATGGAGGCGCTCAAACCGATCCTGATCATTCCGTTGGTGGCTTCCTTGGTGACCGGTCTGGTGATGATCTACGTGGTCGGTGGCCCGGTTGCCTCCGTGATGACCAGTCTGACCGAATTTCTCAAGGAGATGGGCTCTGCCAATGCGGTGCTGCTGGGGATCATCATAGGGGCCATGATGTGTTTCGACCTGGGGGGCCCGGTCAACAAGGCTGCCTACACCTTTGGTGTTGGTCTGCTGGCGTCACAATCGTATGCTCCCATGGCCGCCGTCATGGCTGCCGGTATGGTGCCGGCGCTGGGCATGGGTCTGGCGACCTTCCTGGCTCGTACCAAGTTCAGCGAACCGGAGCGTGAAGCGGGCAAGGCCTCCTTCGTGCTGGGTCTGTGCTTCATCTCCGAAGGGGCCATTCCCTTCGCCGCTCGCGACCCGATGCGCGTCATCCCTTCCACCATGCTGGGCGGTGCCGTCACCGGCGCTCTCTCCATGTTGTTGGGTTGTACCCTGATGGCGCCGCACGGTGGTCTGTTCGTCATGCTGATCCCGAATGCCATCAACCATGTGTTCCTCTACCTGCTGGCCATCGCCGCAGGGACCGCGGTCACCGGCATTCTGTATGCCGTTCTCAAGCCGAATCAGCCGGTGGCCGTGGCCGCGACGGGTGAGTGAGCGTTAACCTCCGAATTCTTGAGATGTCCTTCTCCTTGCCTGGCCTTGCGCCAGGCTTTTTTATGGTTCTGTCCCAGTTACCTGTTGAGAGTCCCGGCTACATCGACAAGGTGGCGCACGCTGACTCGCCGTGAACCCATCCATGGGGGCTCCGCCGCGCCATCCCTGGCGCAGTGGGTCAGCTTAGCGCTACCTAAGTCGCTGTGATGAATCGGAACCGCTCGTTAGAGGAATGGATTCCGGGCGAACGTAGACACGTCGCCACCACGTTTGCTCTTTTCCCTGTTTTGCGGTTTTTCTGCGACGGCTGACACTGGGTTGTGATGGGAATGTTTCGCTCCTCATGGTGCTTGGGGTAAGGTGAACTGGCAACTCGGAGGGTAATCTCATGCCGGGCTTTGCATCCCCATTCGGGCGCCATTGAAGAGAGGAGAGCAAGATGACACTCGAAGAACTCAAAGCGCGACACCATACCCAACCATGGCAAGAGGCTGTGGTGCTATTCGACCGACTGAGTATGGAGTGGGTGGTCGATTTTCGCAGTCCTGACGAAGAGTTACACCCGTTGACGGATGCCAAAGGGTGCCGAGTCAGCTTTGCTGATGAACAGGTGGCCGAGGCAGCGATTGCATTAGTTACTCCCGACTGCCCGATCCAGTTGGTGCAGCAACAGCGTTCCTACGACGAGTAGGACGCTGCGGCGACAATTTAGCGTGGCAACAGCAGTGAGGTTGGTGCGCTCATCAGACTTAACCCTACGGCGATCAATATGACTCCGCCAAGCAGGGCAACCCCCTGCCCCATCAATGCCCACTTGCAATTGCCGGGGGTGCTCTTGAGTAGTCGCTGTGCGAAATGGCGGGCGCGTTGACTGATGATAGCCAGGGTCGCTACCGTCAGGGCGGTACCGGCCGCCATCGCCACGGTCGCGAGCACTCCCAGCCAGAATTGCCCCATCACTTTGGCCAGAACCAAAATCAGCAAGGCTCCACCACAGGGGCGTATGCCCATCGAGAGCAAGATTCCCAATTGACTGCGCCAGTCGATGGCCTGTTCCAGCCTGGCTGGGTCGAGAGCGTGGGCATGACCACAACCGCAAGGGGCTGGGTTGTGGCCTTGGCCGATCGCTGATTGCTGAAATCCCGATTTCAGAGAGACTCTTGGTGAGCGCTGGGTCGGCATCAGGATGCGGCGCACCCTACCAGGCGAACGGCGACTCTGTTGATACAACTGCCAAGCTCGGCGCAGGGCCCGCTGCGCCAGATAGCACCCCATCAGGGCGACCAGCAGGAAACTACCCTTCTCGAACCAGACTCCCAATGCCTGTGCCTGACGCGCCGTCATCCCAAGCAGCCAGCTGGTGGTGCCGATCAGGGCGATGGCGACCAGAGCCTGTAGCAGTGCTGCTCCTGAAGAGAGCAGCAGGGCATGGCGCAACTGGCTGGGCTGGGTTGTCAGATAGGTCGAGAGTACCAGTTTGCCATGGCCGGGACCGGCCGCATGAAAAACCCCGTAGGCGAAGCTGGTGGCCACCAGGCTGACGATAAATGAAGGGTTTTGCGTCACCGACATGCGTAACTCGGTGCCGAGTTCGCGATGAAACTGCAATTGCCAGCGCAGCAATTGGTAAGTGATGCTGGGCCAATGAGGATAGAGGGCGATGACGATCAGAGCCAGCACCAGCAGTGTGCTAACGGGAAGCCAAAGATGGCGGAGTCGACGATTCATGGTTTGCTCTTGGGGGAAGGTGCAGAGCAGCGGACGATGACCTGCTCGGCGAAGGCGGTGCCCAGCCCATCATCGGACTGTTCCGTCTTATCGAGCGAGAGGGCATAGCTTTGCTGTTCTTCGCTGGGATTGGGGGGCACCAGTTCGGCGCGACAATCGGCGGCTCCCTCGCCTCTTAACTGGATCGCAGCCAGCGATCCATGCAGCATCTCGACATAATAGGTCGAATCGTAGATGGCAAACTGCAGGCGCTTGCCGGTCAGTGGCAATGGATGGGCTAACGGTAGTCGATAATCGAAACGGATCTGACCGTTGACCCATACGGTTTGCGGTTGATCGCCTCGACCAAACGGTACCTTCTGCCCATCCAGCGTCATCCGATTGAGATAGTTCTCGGTCGCTAGGTTTTTCAGCGTGTCCTGGCCAAACTGATCCAGCTCCTGCTGGAGACTGTGGCCGTTCGTCTTGGCGTCGTCCAGGATGGTGGCACTGTAGAACTCGTCGAACAGCCAACTCAGATGTAACTCGGTCAGCCGCTGCTGATCGTCGATCTGCAACTGACTGACCATATCGATCCAGCTATGGGGGTGGGCCGCCACGGGCAGCGCCACCGCGTTTAGGCTAAGGCCGGCCAGGAGGCCGAGACGTGCGATGAGCTTCATCGATCACTGCTTCTCCAACGCCGCCAGCAGCGTGTTCAGGTTGTGCTCCAGCATCGCCAGATAAGTAGCGGCCTCTCCTTCGACCGGTGAGAGGGCATCGGAATAGAGCTCGCCCCCGACACGGGCGTCAGTTTCGCGCTCGATCTGCTGGATCAGGTTCGGATTGCTGATGTTCTCGACAAACAGCGCCGGAATTTTCTCTGCGCGGATTTGGCGAATCAAGCCAGCGATCTCGGCGGCAGAGGGCTCGGCATCGGTGCTGATTCCTTGGGCTCCAATCAGAGTCAGATGATAGGCTCGGGCCAGATAGCCGAAGGCATCGTGCGAGGTGATGGCGCGACGGCGGTCAGCAGGCAGCTTGGCAAAACGGGCTCGGTAATCGGTATCCAGCTTCTGCAGCTTCGCCTTGTAGCGTGCGGCGTTGTCGGCGTAAAGGCTGGCATGTTCCGGATCGACCTGGCTCAGGCCCCTGGCTATGTTATCGACATAAATCAAGACGTTAGCCGGGTCATTCCAGGCGTGGGGGTCGAGCCCGTCATGGTGGTGACCGGCTTCAGCCTCATGCTCATGATCGGCGTGTTCATGTGCCGCCTCGTCATGGTGTTCTGCGTCCTCTTCCTGCATCTGATGGGGCTTTATGCCTTGGCTGGCCACCACCTTGACCCCTTTGAAACCGGAGGCGGTGTCGAGGCGCTCCAACCAGCCTTCGAAAGCAAGGCCGTTGCTCACCAGCAGTTTGGCGTGAGCCAGGGTGCGGATATCCTGCGGTGTCGGTTGATAGACATGAGCATCACCATTGGGCCCCACCAGTGTCGAGACACTC
The DNA here is from genome assembly GCA_041905215.1 of Aeromonadaceae bacterium. Taxonomy (GTDB): domain Bacteria; phylum Pseudomonadota; class Gammaproteobacteria; order Enterobacterales; family Aeromonadaceae; genus Pseudaeromonas. The sequence goes on along the minus strand of JAYRLO010000204.1, from coordinate 1,101 downwards.
ACCTGGTCGCCACCGACCTGTTGTACCAGATCGCCAAGAATGCTGAAGGTGGCGGTGACGGGGACTTTGGCCAGGGCCAACGGACTGATGGCGAGCCCTAGAATCAACAGGGAAGAGCGGATCAGTTTCATGTATGACTCCTTGAATAAGATAGTTTCAGGCTTCCAGATGACGCAGACGGATATAGCGCCACATCAGGCCACCTTGTGGGCCGGCCAGTAATGACAGGAAGTAGATCAGACCGAGTGTCAGAATGATGGTCGGGCTGGTGGGCCAGCCCAGATGGTACGAGAACAGCAGGCCACTGATGGCCGAGACGAAGGCGGCCAGACAAGAGCCGACCAACATGGGGCCGAGATGGCGGGTCCAGTAGCGCATGGCGGCACCGGGCAGAATCATGATGCCGACCGACATCAGGGTGCCGAGGGCATGAAAACCGGCGATCAGGTTCAGCACGGCCAGTAACAGAAAGGCCATATGCACCCAGCTGCCGGCGCGGCTGACGGTGGCCAGGTAATCGGGATCGAGACACTCCAGCACCAGAGGGCGCAGCAGTATGGCCAGCGCCACCAGTGTCAGTGTACTGATGCTGCCGAGCAGCCAGAGGGCGCTGTCGTTGAGCGCCAACGCCGAACCGAACAGCACATGCAACAGGTCGACGCTGTTACCGCGCAGTGAAATCAGCAAGACGCCGAGTGCCACCGAGATCAGGTAGAAGGCGGCGAGGCTGCTGTCTTCGCCACTCTTGGTGCTGCGGGCCACGGCGCCGGAGAGCAGTACTACTAGGCCCCCGGCGACCAGACCGCCGAGAGTCATGGCTTCGACAGACAGACCAGCGACCAAATAACCAATGGCCGCCCCGGGCAGGATGGCATGGGACATGGCGTCGCCAGTCAGGCTCATGCGACGCAGCATCAGGAAGACACCGATGACCGGAGCCGACAGACTGAGTGCCAGACAGCCGGCGAGGGCACGCTGCATGAACTGGAAATCGCTGAACGGAGCCAGCAGTAGATCGTGAATCATCATTCGTGCTCCGGAGTTGGGCGGTGGCATTCGCGGGCGCCGGGATCCGGGGCCGTCGGCAAGCCGTGCGCTCGA
>JAYRLO010000203.1:0-5420 GCA_041905215.1 Aeromonadaceae bacterium | reverse complement strand
GTGAATCCCTCCATGGAGGCTCGAAGGCATCATCCCCGATGCCTACGGTCGGCTTACAGATTATCCCCGCCACTGCATTGCTACTGATGCACAAAGGAAACTGTACCGTTTTTTCGACCCCCTTCAATCCGCGAGGGGGTTATATGGCCTTTCGACTCATCACTGACCAACCAGCTTCTGCCGGGCTATGGCCTGGGCTTCGGCGCGGGTGCGCACCCCCAGCTTGGCATACAGGTGGTTGATGTGGGTCTTGATGGTGGAGGGGGCGACGAACAGCTGTTGCGCCATCTGCTCGTTGCTTAAGCCCTGGGCTATCAGCCGCAAGATCTGCCATTGGCGTTGGCTGAGCTCGCCCTCCGCGGGTTGTATCTGTGGATCCTGCAGGGGGCGAGTCAGCAGATCCAGGGTTTGCTGGATGAAGCCGCGCAGCGTGGGGCGAATTTGCGGCCACCGGGCCAGCTCCTGTAGCGGTGCCACCACCTTGGGGCCAGCCAGCAACAGGGGAATGAAGGCCTGGCGCCCCGCCAGCCAGGCGATGAGCGTCTGCCACTCCTCCTGATTGGCCGGGCTTTGCAACAGTCGCAGCAGCTGGAACTGTTGCGCCAGCCAATCGACCTGCCACTCATCGGCCAGCGTCTGCAGATGAGCAAGCTCTTGCTCGCTACGCGGCTGATTGCCCAGTTGAGCCAGCCAGGCGCGCAGCAGGTTGTCCATCAGATCGTAGAGGTTGTCGATCTGGGTGTGCCAGGGGCTGCGCAACGTCAGGCGCTCCAGACCCGCTTCATCGCCACGCTGCTGATAGCCCAGTGCCAGGGTATAGCCGACGCGAAAACGCCACAGTCGACAGTACTGTTGACTGAAGCGTTGCTGCTCGAGCTGTTCCAACCGCTGTGGTAACTCATGCAGCTCGCCGCGCAGGATCAATGTCAGACAGCGGTGAGACAGGTAGGGCAGCTGCCAGTAGTCGCCGCGGTTTTCGGTCAGTGGCGTCCCCTGTTGCAGCCAGTAGTCAGCCTGATCGGCCTGGCCTTGATAGATCGCCACTTCGGCTTGCAATCGGTAGTAGGAGTCGAAGATCGGATCCGTCGTCAGTTGGTGCTGATTGGCAAACTCCACACCCAGTTGCAGCACCTTGCTGCACTGCTGCCAATCTCCTTGATAGAAGTGGAGCTGGGCCAGGCGATACCAACCGACCAATTTCAGATGATACTGCTGTTGGCAATCGGCCCAACTGACCAGCAGTTCGAGCATGCTGCGGGCGCGCTGGGTCTGTCCGGTGTAGAGCAGACAGCTGGCTTGAGTCAGCCGATAGGGGGCAAGCATCGGCTGGGGCAGATCCGTGAGCTCACTGAGCTGGCGGATGGCGCACTCCAGATGGTCGAAGTTGAAGCTGACCATGGCGCGCAGCAGGTTGGCACTGAGCTGATCTTCCGCGTTCAACGGCTGGGATTGTAGCCGATTGAGCAGATCCTCGGCGCGATCCGAACGGCGCTGGACTTCCATCTCCAGCCAAGCCTGCAGCAGACAGAGGCGGGGTTGCTGCTGTAACCAGAGGCGTGGCAAGGCGGCCAGACGGGTCACCAGCCAGGGGCCGTGATTGAGCTCCAGACAGCGCATGCCAATGCGGGCTAGCAGAGAGAGCTCCAGCTGTGGCAACGGATCCGGCGGCAGTAGGCTGACAATCTCGTCGAGTGGTAGATCAGCCAGCATCTGACTCAACGGTTCCCAATCTAAGTGGGGTTGCTCGCGCCAGATCCGCAGCAGCCCAGATATCCAGGGTTGCCAACGGTCGCCTCGCTCAGTCTCCAGCAACCAGCCGGCGCCGATCAGTTGACGACGACTGGCCTGCCACTGACCTCGGCTACAGCCGACTAGCTGTAACAGGCGTGCTTCATCGAGGACCAATTGTTCGGCCTGCAGGGCCAGCGCCTCGGGGAGCGGTGAGGCAAATTCGGCGAACTGATGTTCGATGAGCTCCAGGCCCCAGCGTTGCAGCAGGGCTTGTGTATTCTCGTCACAGGCCAGAGCCTGCAGCCACAGCCGCCAGGCCAGGGGCCACTCGCCCAGTTGTGCGCTCCACCCTGCTGCGTCTATGCCCGTGATGCCCTGTTGTGGCAGCCAGCTTGCCAGCTCGGTTGCTGACCAACCCAAACGCTGGGGCCCCAGTCGTAGTGGTTGTAGACCGGCGGCGCGCAGTTCTCCTTCCAGTGGCGCATAGGGGGTGCTGCTGATCAGGCAGCGAGGGGGAGAAACCTGGTGGTCGAGTAACCACAGTTTTAACTGCCGCTGCTCATCTGGGCTCAAGGTTTCGAGTCGGGGAACCAACAACAGTCCATGGGCTGGGGGGAGTTGTGGCCAGCGAGTGACGCTGGCATTCCAGTGGGTGGCCACAGCATCACACAAGCGCTGCTGATCATACCCATCCGGGGCGGCTATCCAGACCAGCGGATGTGAATGCAGGGCCTGCAACACCAATGGCAGATGTGGTTGGGGCATCATGGATGGTTCTGTCATGGTCATAGTGTGCTCGACGGGCAACGATCTCGGAACATACTGGATATCTTAACGGTTCGTCGGCATGACTCAATGCGTCACCCCCCGTTTCCACCCTCAGCATCCATCAGGGCGGCGGATACTTGAGTCCACTGGGGTCGCTACCATGATGGTGATGATTCAACCCGGTTGCCGATCCCGCATCACAGAAAGGAGTTCACGATGAATGCCCAGGTCCATGCCCGTCAACAATCCCAACTGACCTTTGTGGCCAGCGATCAGCCCCTCGTCGTGGGTGATGTTGCCGCTTGCCCGCTGCCGCCAGCCGAGCTGGCAGCACTAACAACCGATTCACCTCTGGTGGTGGAACACTTTGGCGGCGGCTTGACGGCGCGGGTGCTGCATCTGTGTATCGCTGGTGAGCACTATACCCTCAAGCAGAAGCGGCCTGAGGCTCTGGTGCGCAACATTGATGGCGAGACCTCGTTTTTGAACGAGGTACAACGGCGGGCGGATTTCACCCGGCTGAAAGCGGATCCGGCCTGGGCGGGGCGGTTCGACCACATAGTGCCGACCCTGTACGCCGACTATCGGCTGGGCATCATCCTCTCCCCCTGGTTGCCGGGTAAGCCCCTGAATCACTTCGATGCGAACATCTTTCGCCAGATCCTGACCACGGCTGTGGCGTGCGAAGAGGCCGGGCTCATGGAGTGGGATCTCTGCCCGGGTAACATCATCGAGGATCAGGGAACTATCTGGTTGTTCGATTTTGGCTACATGTATCCGTTTGACCCATTGACTCAGTTCAATAGCAATGGGGTCAGCGATCCGCTGTTTCATGCCTGTGAACGTTTCGAGACCCGCAACTTCTTCGGTTGGTTGCTGCGGCAGGCGTCGATGGCTGAGGGCGAACAGTTGGCCCGCTACCGCGAGCTCAAAGTCGTGGCTCTGGAGGTTTACCAGCAGAAACTCGGCTGGTTGCGACAGCATCAGGCCAGCGCCGAGGTCTGCCAGTGGGTGGCGGGTTTCATCGAGCAGTGGCAATCGGCATTGGTGAACGAGGACGCACTGCGCAGCCTATTCGAGGTGGAGAATTTCCGCTCCCAGGTACTGGATATTGAAGACGATCTACACGGCAAGAGCTGTTCGCGCTTCACGTTACAGCGGCTGGATTTTGTCGAACATTGTATCCGTGAGCGCTTTGCGGCGTTGCAGCAGGGCGGTGCCCTGTTCTATGACAACGCGGGTAAGGGGCAGGATCAACTGCTGGCGCTATATGCCGACAAGCGGCGCCAGGTGCTGCAGTATCAACTCTAAGCGCCAGTTTATCCGGCATACCTCTCTCCAAATGGCCTCTTAGGAGGCCATTTTTACCCGCCAGCCCGTGTCATCGCGCACATGGCCGTACCGACTGTCGATTGTTTTATCCTCACATAACCAGGGTATCCCATGGGACTTCGTCGGCCCGGATCGGATACAGTACTCTGGCCGGGAGCCTTCTTGGCTCCGGCGATTAGTGTCTCGGTTGAATGTGTTGCTCTCATCAGGCAACCCGGCATCGACGATCTCGAACGAGTCGTTTCAAAAGATCTACGGTCAATCAGAATGATCACAAATGGAGTTGTGAGTGATGTGGCGCAAGCGGTGGGTGGTGCTGTTGTTTTGCCTGTTACTGATAGGGGGGCTGTTCTCTCTGTTCTGGTCATCCGGTGAGACTCAGCAAGTGGGTGAATTTACAGACACTGTGGCTGTGGCGATGGATTCGGCACTGGGTGAATCGGCCGAGGATGCTGATCTGCTGCGGCGTTCCGAGTCCTTTCCTACCTATTGGGGCAAGCTGGCTCAGCCGTTCTTCGGCGATTGGCCCGAGATCCGCAAGCGGCGGGTGTTGCGGGTGCTGGTGCCCTACAGCCGGACCTTCTTTTATCACGACAATGGCCGAACTCGGGGCATCAGTGCCGATCTGTTGGCTGAACTGGAGCTCTATCTCAACAAGACTCTGAAAACCGGACGCTATCCCATTTCGGTGCTGGCGATCCCGGTCGAGCGCGATCAACTCTTGTCCGGTGTGGTTGAGGGGCAGGGGGATGTGGCGGTTGGCAACCTGACGGTGACCGTGCAGCGAGAGGCTGAGGTTGACTTCGTGGTATTACCGGGGCATCAGCAACAGGAGTTCTGGTTGCCTCGCCAACGGCGCCAATGATGGCTGACGAACGCGATCTGGCTAGTCGCATGCTGGCCGTGCGCCGTTCCAGCAGTTATTTCAGCAGCATTGAAAAACTCAACAGCCGTTTGGCCAAGGCCGGTCGGCCGCGAGCCGAGGCCTTGATCGTGCCAGAGGCTCTGGAGGATGAAGATCTGCTGGAGATGCTCAACGCCGGGCTCATCGATTTTTCCATCGTCGATGACTGGAAGGCTCGGCTCTGGCAGAGCGTCTACCCGAACATCCGGATTTACCCGCAGATCGTGTTGCGCGATCGGGCGCAAACCGGTTGGGCAATCCGTAAGCAGAGTCCCAAACTGGCGGCGTTACTGGCTGGTTTCCAACGCAACGTGAAAAAACGTCATCTGATGGAGCTGAAATTTGCGGAGTATCAGCAGCGGATTGCTCGACTCGGGCCGGTACATGCCATCAGTGAATGGCAGAAGGTCAAACCGATCCATACGCTATTTCGCCGTTACGGCCAGGATTACCGTTTCGATCACCTGATGCTGTTGGCTCAGGGCTATCAGGAGTCTCGGCTCGACCAGGCCCAGCGTTCGACACGCGGCGCCATCGGTGTCATGCAACTGATGCCGCCCACCGGTGATGCCATGCAGGTGGGGGATATTCGGGAGCTGGAGCCGAATATTCACGCCGGCGTCAAATACCTGCGACAGATGCACGATAACTACTTCAGTGCCCCCGAGATTGACGAGATGAATCA
>JAYRLO010000202.1:0-5598 GCA_041905215.1 Aeromonadaceae bacterium | reverse complement strand
CTCTATCTGACCTGGCCAAGCTGGTTCGGCTCCTTTGTTGACAAGAAGAACGGGGAAGTATGGGGAGGGCTCGGTGACACAAGTTCAGCCAAGGTTCACCTCTGGAAAAACGGCTATCACTCACTGGAGCATGCCCTGATCGGTTATCTCAGTGGCAACAGCTTCCAGCATCAGGCGATGACCCTGTACTTTGCCACCCCAATCCAACCAGGCAAGTCACAACCCATCTACTACTACCGAGGAGACATTCTGGATAGCAAGGCCATCGGGACTTCGCCCTCGGGGCTACCAATCTGGCAAGCCACCATCAAACATCTGCACTGAGCAGAAAACAACCGAAGGGAGCGCTAGCTCCCTGTTTTTTTATATAGGTTCCGTAAGATTCCCTATCTGTTTTTTCAACAAAATCATCACACAGGGATGTAATGAATGCGCGGAATCAGCTGGGTATTACTGGGTAGTCTATGGTTGAGCGTCCCGGCTCAGGCACACACGACTCGGGTTGTCGACGGAACGGAAACCAAGGCCGGGGAATGGCCATTTATCATGCATATCATCAACCCGAGAATCACAAACGGTTCACAACATGTCTGCGGGGGCGGCTATCTGGGGAATGGCATTGCCGTAACTGCCAAACATTGCATCTTTCCGTCGGAAATATTGGGAAATCTGGTTTGTATTGGCAACCTGTCGACCACAAACCGCAATAACTGTTACCCCATCATCGACGTTGAGTCGTTTGTTGGATACACGATCGGAACTCAGGCTGTGAGTGGTGACCTGGCGTTGCTACGCCTATCCGGCGTCCCGGCAGAACAACCTGTGATGACCATCCCGACCCTGAGTGATGAGGCCAAGATGCTGGATAATGAACCATTGACCGCGCTCGGTTACGGTTCGACCAGCTATACCAGTTACACCCCCTCCCCAACGCTACTGCAACGCCTGATTTCGCGCCAAAGTGATGCAGACTGCGAACAGGCATTCGGGCTAGCAACGGGCAGCATGGAAGTCGACTACCTCTGTGCCGCTCGAGCAGCTTATGGTTCCGCCCCCGGTGACAGTGGTACCCCGCTCATCTACTGGCGCGATAATTACCCCATAGCCGCAGGAATTGTCAGTGATGGGCAAAACGGCATCACCCGCTATGTCCGTTTTGGCCTCTATCACGACTGGATTGCAACCGTCGCTCAGTCTTGGCTCAATCCGCAGTCTGAACCGGAGCCTCACTATCAGCTGCTGCTACCCGATCAGAGCCAGCCGCAAGTCACACTGCGTCTTAGTAACTGGTCTGCGACGACCAGGAGCCTGACCGGGCTAGCAACGGCAGTTGATAGCCCTCTGGAAATAGGCGATCCACAGTGCAGCTCTGTGGCTCCGAATAGTCACTGCGCTCTCGGCCTGACTCTAAAGAACGCTATCACTGGTCGTTACAGCGAACAGATAGGTTATCAATTAGACAGCGAGGTTTACCCGGTAGCCCTGACTCTCGATATGGCCAGCTCGGTGACGGTTCCCGACAGTTGGCCACAGGGTGATGTAACCTGGTGGAGTGGTGGTGACGCGCCATGGCAGGCAACCAACGAGGGGATGGTCGCAGCCGGGTTATCAACCGCAGGTCATTCGGCGCTGGCGGCTCACTTGCAAGGACCAGGTACCCTCGAGTTCACTCTGGAGCATGGGGCGGCCCCAACCCAGGGGAGTCTGCAAATCCTGCTGGACAACGTTCCAGCACTCTCGCTGAGCGGATATTGTCAAAGCCAGGCTTATAGCCTAGCCATACCGCAAGGCGATCATCGGGTCACCTGGCAATGGCAGAATCGACAAACAGCCTCGGATAGCGCAGCACTGACTCGACTCACGACCATGAATTGGCCCAATGGCAACTTACATCAGCAGGAACCGGTCTGTACTCTGACGGCTGCGGGAAGCACTGGTGCCAATGAAGGCTCAGGCGGTGGTGGCATCGGTGTTGCGGCGCTCGGTCTGCTTTTCGCCCTGCATACCCGTTTACGCCAACGTCACGGGCGTTAAACAGAAACTGAGCATAACCAGTTTGGTTGCGACAACCACAGATAGACAAGGAGCGCTTTTGCAGCGCTCCTTGATTTTCAGAACTCGGCAAAACGACTGATCACTAGTTAGACCTTGAAGCGGCGTACCCGACCAGACAACTGCTGCGCCAAAACATCCAGATCTCGACCCGTTTGCAATACATTTCCCGAGAGCACTCCGGCCTGTTCGGTCAGACTGTTGAGTTCAGAGACACCGCGATTCACCTCATCCATCACGGCCCCTTGCTCTTCGGTGGCCGATGCAATCTGGAAGTTCATGTCCAAGACTTGGGTCACCAGATTCTGGATTTCACTCAACGCATCGCGTGTCTTGTCAGCCATGCCCAGTGTCTCTTCCATCTGGCCACTGCCTCGAGCCATCGACTGTACAGCACTCTGCACGCCCTGTTTCAGCGAGACGATCATCAGCTGAATATCCTCTGTCGAGCGCTGAGTACGACTAGCCAGCGTCCGGACCTCATCCGCCACAACGGCAAAACCACGCCCCTGATCACCGGCACGAGCCGCCTCAATGGCCGCATTGAGCGCCAAGAGGTTGGTCTGGTCGGCAATGCTGCGAATCACATCCAGCACCGAGGTGATCTTTTCAGACTCATCAGCCAGCCGGGTCACCATATTACTGGCATCCTTCAGACTCTCGGCAAGCTGCTGGTTCATCTCGACGTTCCGCGAAAGCAGACTCATCCCTTGAGTCGCACTAGCCTGTGCCATGTGGGTCTGATCAGAGGTTAACTGCGCATGGCGAGAAATTTCGTGTCCTGCCTGATTAATCTCGTTAAATGCAGCGACCAAGGAGGAGAGTTGCATCCGCTGGTTTTCGCTCAAATCACCGACCTGAGTAGATATCTGACGCAGGGTTCCAGTGCTGACCTCCAACTGCCCCACGTCCCCACCGACCTCACGGATCAACCCTTGCAACTGGTCGAGAAAACGGTTGAAGCTACGCGCCAGTTTACCCAGTTCATCCTGGCTTGTGACCGGTAGACGACTGACCAAGTCCCCTTCGCCACGGCTGATATCTTCGACCTTGTCATACACAGCCAGGATGCTGTTGACGATGAGTTTTGGCCCAAAGTAACTCAGCAGTAAACCCACCACCACGGAAAATCCCAGCAAACTCAACGTCCAGACCTGGGTGTTTTCAGCCACCTCCTCGGAGCGAACGCGCAATGCAGCAGCCAACTTCTCATCCAATTCACCGGCCAGATTGTACTGTTCACGTAGCGCAGAGAACGACTCCATCTGTTTGAGATGCTGAGCCATGGCCGCGGCACGATCCCCGCTAGCCATCAGTGGGAACACCTGTTCGGCCTGCTGACGCCAAGTTCGATATTGGCCTTCAAACCCACCAAGCTGCGAGGATATCTCCGGGAAATGAGACATCAATTTCAGATAACTCTGCATGCGCTCATGGGCTTGATCGGCATTCTCAGCGAAGTCCTTGACCAAGCCCGCAACGGCCTGGGGATCCTCTGTCAGCAGAAGCTGTTGCTGTGCCACCAACGCCTGGTACAGATCCCGGTCAGCATTGAGCACCACCCCCTGCGCGGGCATCAGGCGAGCCGCAAACAGATCGGTATTGCCCTGCATCTTCTCAAGAGCCATGTAGTTGAGGCTCCCAATCGTCAGGATAAACAGAGTCAACAGAAGAAGACCAAAGGCAGCCTTCGCTCTAATACTCAACATCTTCATAAACATATCCACATCCCCCGACAGGTTCTGGGCAATAATTTTATACTTTTCATGCCCGAGTATTGTGCTCTGTTGACAAAACCTTGGTACTTAACCGTGAGCTGGCATGATATTACGTCGCAGGACCTCTTCGACCTGAATACCAAACGTAATTACAGCCACTATCTGCCCGTCATACCAAAGAGGATAGCTCAGATGGCTAATAAACCTCTGGGATGACGGATCATAATCAATAAAACCATTGGGCCCATTCCCGTTCCGATCCATCCAGCCAGTCAGAGCCGAAGGACCATCCTGCTTGGCTTGCCTGAGCGTCTGCTGCAGCTTTTCTTCGTCCCCCTGCCAATAATCCGAGGTCAAACGGGAACTGGCCAACAGTTGACCAGTCGCCGCACTAATAAAAACCTCGGTATATTGCCCCTGCTGCTGTCGTTGCCAATCAGCCAAGGACTTAGACAACGGGGAGTGCAGTATCTCGCCCATCCAGGCCGGAAGTGGTTGACCACTCTCGGCGACCTGCTGCCAGGTTCGATCGCGAGCCAACAACTCCAAATCAGCTTGGGGATGCGACGCCAGCAATTGCTGCACTGATGTTTGTTTGCGCCAGTAGGCGAAATCTGTATCGCCACGTTGCCGCAATACCTTCGCCTCATCATCGGTCAACTCCTGTCCTTGGCCATGACAATGGGCCAGCTGCGAATTGAATTTCGATAAGAACCCTTGCTGAGTAGCGAGGAAAGCGGAAGAAAAATAGACCCCAAGCGGCATATAACGCTCAAAGCGACGAAACAGGTCAGCAGTCACCAGGCGCTGTTGAGTCAACATGGCCTGCTGATCGACCAGGATGATGTCGACACGACCTATCGCCAGCAACTTGAACAGACTATCCAACTGGTTGACCTGTTGGGAGTAATGCAGACCGTTCCCCTCCAACCAGGACTCTTGATTGCTACCGCGGATAACCCCGATCCGTAAATCACCGGGAAAGTCGGCCTGATGCAACAGGGCATCATCGCGGCTGTACCAGTACCACTTCTCCAAGACCAGAGGGGCTGAAAGCTGGGCATAAGGCTCCAACTCAGGCTGACGCATGACGCTGAACACACCATCGGAGAGGCCTGAACGCACATTGGACTGAGCACGCTTCCAGGGAACGACATTGATGCCGTAACCAATCTGCAAACGATCCATGACACACGTCAGCCCATCAACAGCCATTCCGGTTACTTCGCCATTGCTGCTTAGCTGGTAGGGCGGCGCCATGTTGGTATCCAGCTTCAGCTGAATCGCCGCTAGGGAGTGGATACTCCAGAACATGAGCAGCACAAACAGGAGGCGCATAGAGTCCCCTCGGCGATGATATTTTGTTTCTTAATTATTAGATTAGAAGATCACAAAAGCCAACGTCGGCCCAACTCAGCGACGCACAACAGGAATGCGTGGAAGCCCCCAGTACGAGGCGAGGCGAGTCCCTGTCGGCGAGCTCCGACCACATCAAAAACAATCACTGCCGCCCGATGACCTGACTCTTGGCCGACGCCCGCGCCTGCTGATGGATAAACATCTGTCGGTAAGCCACGTAGTACTTGAGAATGTTGCGTACATAGCGAACCGGTTCGGCACTTAACTCGTGCGCCACCACTACCTCGACCTGACCAAACCAGCGATTGGGATCCAGCCCCTGCTCACCAGCTTTTTTACGCATTCGGGCGATGGCGGTCGGCCCCGCATTGTAGGCCGCCAGAGAGAAGAAGGTCTGATTCATCTCGTCAATCTCGGGGGCACTGAAGTAGTTATCGTGCATCTGTCGCAGGTATTTGACGCCGGCGTG
>JAYRLO010000201.1:0-5613 GCA_041905215.1 Aeromonadaceae bacterium | reverse complement strand
AGAGTCTGGGCGTGATCCAGGCCGTACAGGCCGGTCAACTCGTGGCCGATCATGTGGGTCGCCCAGTCAGTCGGCACACCGGTACTCAGCGTGCCGTTGAGCGCCATGGTGGCGGTCCACATCAGGTTGGCGCGCACGTCATAATCCAGTGGATTGGCCAGCGCGGCAGGACCTTCTTCGATCAGGGTGCGCAGCAAGCCTTCGGCGAAACGATCCGGCACCTTGGCGTTCACCGGGTAGGTGGTGTACTGCTCCAGGGTGTGGACGAAGGCATCGACCACGCCATTGGCGATCTGACGCGCCGGCAGCGTGTAGGTGGTTTCCGGATCCAGGATCGAGAAGCGCGGCTGCACGAACGGTGAGAAGAAGAAGAGCTTATCCTGAGTCTCTGCCTTGGTAATGACGGCACCGTTGTTCATCTCAGAGCCAGTAGCAGCCAACGTCAGCACAGTCCCCAGCGGCACCGCATCGGTGATCTTGCTGCCGTAGGTTTGCAGAATCTCCCAGGCGTCGCCTTCGTAACGTGCCGCAGCGGCAATCAACTTGCTGCCGTCAATCACAGATCCACCACCCACGGCCAGGATGTAATCGATGCCCTCGGCTTTAACCACGGCGACCGCCTTCATCAGGGTCTCGAAATGGGGGTTGGCCTCAATGCCGCCAAACTCCTGATAGCTACGGCCGGCCAGTGCGGCGTGGACTTGGTCCAGCACACCATTCTTCTTGATGCTGCCACCGCCATAGGTGATGAGCACCTTGGCATCACTCGGGATCTCCTCCGCCAACTTGGCGATCTGCCCCTTGCCGAAGTGAATGCGAGTCGGATTGAAATAGGTAAAGTTGTTCATCGTATGCCCTTGTCGAGTCTGAAGTGCCGATATGAATACACGGCGGCGCCAGAAGCATGCCGTGGATGACGACTATCATAATAGTTGCTAGATTAACCCTCCGTAAGCGACATTACTGGCAAATACTTGCCTATTCCTGCCAAACAGACGGAATTCAGTCCAACGAGGAGCACCGATGACTCTGGCCAACGCCATGCAGCGCTATGTCGAGCAGATGGGATTAGAGAAATTGGAAGGCTCGGCAACCACCCGACTGCCTGGAGTTCGCTTTTTTCGCACCACCCAGGGTAATCCGCGGCAACCGCTCACCTATCAGTCCGGCCTGCTCATCATGGGGCAAGGGAACAAGATCATTCATCTGGGAGAGCAGCAGGTGGCCTACGGTCCCGACTCCTATCTGGTGGTCGGCGTGCCTCTTCCCCTGGAGTGTGAGGCACACTGCAGCCCCGAGGAGCCGATCCTGGGTTTGGCCATCGATATCGAGGCCCAGTCACTACATCAACTGGTGGATCGGCTGTTTCCACCCGAGACGCCTATGGAGCCCTGTCGCTCCATCGAATGCGGTCTCTCCAGCGTCAGCCTGTCAACACCGTTGCTCAGTGCCTGCGAACGCCTGCTCGGCGCCCTGGCCGACGAGGCTGAGGCGACCATTCTTGGCCCCGGCATCCTGCAGGAGATCCTCTATCGCGTACTGACCGGCCCCCACGGTTATGTGCTGCTGGAGCTGGCCCGTCACGATGGCCACTATGCTCGCATCGCCCGGGTGCTGAGTCACATTCATCGCGACTATGCCGCGCCCCTGACGGTCGAAGGGCTCGCCACCGAGGCGCACATGAGTGTCTCGTCATTCCACCGCGCCTTTCGCCAGGTGACGCTGGTCTCCCCGCTGCAGTACATGAAACAGATCCGCCTCAACCGGGCACGAGAGCTGATCCAGCGCGAAGGGCGTGGTATCGCCGAAGCCGCCACCCTGGTGGGCTACAACAGCCCCTCCCAGTTCAGCCGCGAGTACAAGCGCCATTTTCAGAACAACCCGCGGGGAGATCAAACCACTGATTGAGTGGCACAGCCTGCCACCCATCGAGGAGGAGCTCAGCTCTCCGACCAGAGATCCGGCGTGAAGAGGGTGTAGGTGTGCTTCCCCCGTTTTTTGGAGGCATACATCGCCAGATCGGCTTGATGCATCAATTGCTCGTAATCACTAGCATCTGGAGAGGAGATAGAGATACCAATGCTGACCCCGATAGTTATCGTGTGATCGGTGACTTCATCACCGATACGCGGGATCAGGGCCAGCAGCCGCTCGAGCACAGCGCGGATCTCCTCCGGGCCATGATTCAACGGCAACGCCAATGCAAATTCATCCCCTCCCAGGCGAGCAATCTGATCGCCCAGGCGGGTTTCCCGCACCAAGGCATCTGCAACCAATTTCAGTAGACGATCGCCCTGATTGTGCCCAAATACATCATTGACCTGTTTGAAGTTATCCAAATCCAGCAAGCACAGAGCAATCTCATATTCTCGATCCGGCTGATTGAGCAGGTTTTCAATCTTGTTCTGGAAATAACGACGATTATGTAACTCGGTCAAGCTATCAAAGTTGGCTTTTTGTTTTAAATCCCGACGCTGTAATTCCAGGCTGATAGTTCTGGTTTTCAATTTGACGAGGTGATCGACACCACGATAAAAAACCATGGCGACAACCAGCGAAAGCGTGAGTAAACACAGACAGAGCAGAAGAGCTCTATGGTCATCGGTGAGAGGTTCTCGGCTATAGATCTCCAATGACCAATGTCGTCCTGGCATGGGGAAATCATATCGGAACGTATATTTAGCTGGCTCCGGATCTGGATCCTCGCGATTGATCGCAATCTGTCGATTATGGTCATTTTTATCAATTAGACGCATAAAAAATCGACTCTGACTCTCCAGCCCGAACTCGGATCGCATCAGTACTTCCGGGGTCATCAGCATAATCAGAAAGCCGTGAAAGCGCGCCGCCAAATTGCCAGATTTTGGCGCGGACATATAAACCGGATGATAGATAGCAATCATGGATGCGCCGTGGGAACCCGTTAACTAAGAAAACACCGGCGTAGTAATCACCTCACCACGTTGCATGGACTGAATACGCAAATCCTGGTTCGTCGCCCGCCCATTCAGATCAATACCCAGCAGCATTCCTGCTTGTTCTTTGGGTTCGCCATAAAAAATAGGCAAATAAAAATCACGATTCGGCGATTTAACAGGGCGATGCTCTGAATTAGTAATATCGATGAATCCAAGCTCTTTGCCTGCTTCGTTGCGTAGCCTGGTCTCATACTCTTTTCGCTGGTCAGCAGAAACATAAGGCACCCAAGCAACGGCAACTATTTCCTGTTCATCCTTAATTGAATAAGAGGCGAAACGATCAAATTCCAGACGACTAACAAACTCCGAAGCCGTAAATAATGCAGAAAAAGAATTCAGGATCTGAGGTGCACGAGTAAATAACAAGCTGGCGCGAACACTTTGTTGATACGTTTCATTTTGTAATTCGGCCAGCATCCGTGACTCATCACTTTTTTTCAGACCTTGATAGATATAGGTGGATAACAAAACCCCGGATGTGGCGATAACAGCGGTAAATAACCACTGATAAATGCGTCGTCTCACCATGTACCACCTCTGCATATCTCACCGCCGATATTGACACATTACTCTTTAATTAATCAGTCATGCGACATTAATACCTATCAGTATTTCACATATTGGTGGTGTGCACTGCTAATGTCCAACCCAAAGTCATTAAAGTGCCGGGTATTCATCATTTTTATCCATCCGCCATCCAACAATACCGGTTTCACCTGAGTTTTTGGGCTACTCGTAGTGTCATGCTGGCGCCACTCGAAGTGGGGAGCCGCGAGCGCATACGAGCGCATACGAGCGCATAAATGGCGCCACTGTATCCTTGATGAACACATAGTTCCCCATTCTGCACCGCCCATTTTTGTCACTAAATAGCTGTTCCGAATAGCAGGTCACCCATCACAGAGGCAGGGTAGCGCTAAGCTGACCCTCCGCGCCAGGGATGGCGCGGCGGAGCCCCCATGGATGGGTTTACGGCGTGTCAGCGTGTGCCACCTTGCCGCTGTAGCATAATTAGGAGCGGGTATTTAGGGCTCTGTTTGTCACCTATCCGCGACTATCGCGTTGTGAATCACTAACAGCAAATCGCCATATCAAACAGAAGGGCGCGCCCAAAATGTTAATTACTCCTTGGTGATAAAAAACACGAAAAAAAATTAACACAGCAAACTCACAAACGATGCACAAACTGATTATTTATCATTAATAAATGAACAATAGGCACAAAAAAAGACCTGCTTGAGTCATATATTTTTCAGGGATCATTAAAACTATTAACCATTCCTTTTGCTTGCGCGAAAAATAGGATAGAGTCGCGATATAACAAACCTCCAATCAACACACTTGTGCGTGGCCAGATGGCTGTGTTGGCATATCACCAATATTGTATTGGCAAATCACCAATATAAAGTGCGCCGCGAACACAACCATCTGTTCACTTGTTATTTTGATAATCCGTTGATATTGGAGAAAATAAAATGAAACTGTCGCTGCGATCTGCTCTTACCCTATCCATCGGCCTGTTGTTGGCTCAGGGCGCACACGCATTTGACTACCAAACCGATAAGCCGCTGATGTTCATCTACCAGAACAAGAACCAATATTGGTTTTCCTGTGGGCCGGTTCAGTGCACCTCGGTCGGTACTCGAGACCAAGAAGAGGCCATCGATCTGGTCACCCACGATACCCACGGCAACTTTGAGATCATCGGCTACTATGGCCGTTGCACCGTAATGCAAGGTGACGGCGAGCTGCCCTCCTACGATATACAAACCAGCCGCATCGCCGAGCTGATTCAAAAGCGCTGCTCCCAGCAGTAATCCGAGAGGGACACCAAGCCGGTGTCCCCTTCTCGCCCCATGCGATCCCTTTCCTGCCAGCCCCGCCTCTGCTCGCCACACATCACTTAGCTCACAAAACTGATAATTCACTCAAATATCGTGACCGCGGTGACAAACTGAATTCGCATGAATCCGTACCCTCTACTGGCTCGTTGAAATAAAATCAACAAAAACAGCAATTTAACAAACAACAGCCAAACATTTAACAACAAGGAATTGGATATGCAGACAAGAGCAAAACTGAGTCTGGCACTCTGCCTACTGGCTGGCGTGCTGACCATGAGTGGCTGCGGCGACAGCGACAGCACGACCACGACACCCAAAAGTGATGTGCCCGTCACGCTGACCGAAGATGTGCGCACCCGCGGCGTAGCCCCGGATGAGACAACCACTGTCTTTATCTTTGATACCACCCAGCAACAGGATCAACTCGACCTCAACAAGGTCACCCAGATCGATAGCGTCGATGTGCGAGGTTCATTCAATGGCTGGGGCAAGACTGCCGGCTTCGAAATGACCCAGAGCCAGACTGACGAGGGTATCTGGTATCTGTCATTGCCCAGCAGCCAAATCGCCATTCCTGGCAACAGCGGTCAACCGGAGTTCAAGTTCGTCGTCACAGGAACCGTAGATGGCACCGCAGCCAAAGAGTCATGGCTGAGTATGTCGGCCACCACACCGGTGGATTACATCACCGGCGGTAGCGACAGCAACCACATCATCGTCTTTCCGGCGGATGATTTCGAGCAGGTCAAGGCCAACCGCCTGATCGCCAATACTATCAAGACACTGGCCGA